>JAXHMH010000001.1 GCA_034521515.1 Candidatus Saccharibacteria bacterium
CTTTTTTAAACCATCATATTGCTATTAACATTTGACCCTTATTCTATTTTCTCTACTCTACACCCATCGCAATTCAGTACGTGATAGATCTGGCTCTTTTGGTTGGCCTTATCGGTAACGTAATAGCCCTTCTGGTTGGTGTTGTATGTAACTTTTACTTCGTCGCCAACCTTAATATTTGTCACGTCTACGCTATAACTTTCGTCAACCGAAGTAAGCCCACTTGCGGTTCCAAATCATTCTCATGATCAATAGTAATGTACGAACCACCGTCACAGGTAACTGGGTCTATTGTTGTGATTTGTCCTTCACGGTTCATTTCCCTTCCGCCTTCGCAATCAGTAAATTTTGTTGTTACTGTACCGCTTAATGTTTTTATACGTTTGTGTTAAAAAACAAAAATGCTGTAACTACAGCCGCCGCAATTACAAGCAATAACCAAAAAATATAACTTCTTTTCTTCATATACCAGCTCTACCTGCTCTCTTGTTCAACAATTTTATTATACCTTATTAAAAAGCCTGACCTTGATATCCACAGTAAAGCGGAGCGACGAAGGATGGCTGAAAGCCGTGAGCCTGTCGAATGGCTGCCCCTAGTAGGTGTACTTCGGAACTATTATAACTACTCTGGCCGCCATCTTGCTAATGCAAGAATGCTTTAATTCACTCGCATAATTTAGCCATCATAGCAATTCTACCCATACCTAAAGCCAAACTTAAAGATCAGGACCATCTACATTATGTGGTTTCATTTCATAAAGACTTATTATGTCTAGTATAACCATTCTATCATCACCATCTACACCCCAGCATGCACAGTTACCAATAGTGCTTAATTTACAGCCACCTCCATGTTACCTCGCCAGTTTCATAATGAGGATTATCCGTATTCTATCCCAATCTAATAACCCTAAATTCATCATCTTGCAATATGGACACCGACATTTGACTATCGCCTGCCTCAACTCCATCGCTAAAATTCTTATAACGATAGTTCTTTACCATTCTCCTATACTCATCTTTCCCCGTCCTGCGCTCGCCATAGAATAAAACAGACCTAGCTATATCTTCATTAATTAAATCAGCATGAGCCATCTCTGAAGGTGCGGGTAGATTTCCCAGAAGCTCCATGCTGCCCCCAGCCAATGGTGAGAACACACCATCAATCTGACTAAACCTATCGAGATATGTGAATGGTGCCAGCTTCTCAACAACGTCTGTGGCTTGCCTGTTGTAGTGCCAATTATCTGCATCAAATTTTGGCAATAATTCACGAATATAACTGATATAACATGATCCTTACCCTCACTCTCTAACTCGTAATCTGCATCATTCTCTATTGGTTCTAGAAACAATTCGAGACGTGCTTCATCAGCATTTTCAGGAATAGTATTGCGTAAAGTAAGGATTCTTTCTGGTGAATACGTAAATCTAGGGCTAATTTCACTCATGCAATTAGTATCTTTTAATTAGAGAAGAGATGTAAGCACGAGCAAAATGCAAAAAGACGTTGCAAAAATTTTAAGTGCTTATGCTTCGGCTTTGGTCGAGCTTCGACAAGCTCAGCTTAAAAGGAATTCGACCTACGTTCCGCAGGCCCGAAACTTCATGATTGAAAACATAGTTTTCATCAGAAGGTTTCCTTGCAGATTGCCACCGGCAATCTTCACCCCTCATGCGCATTAGGTGGTTGAATCTACCCGTCTCAATAATCCTTCATAGCTCCGCAATAAAGCGGAGCGACGAAGGATGGCTGGGGTGGAGGGATTCGAACCCCCGAATGCATGGACCAAAACCATGTGCCTTACCACTTGGCCACACCCCACCAACTTTCGTATTTTAACAGATGTTAACGTATTGCATTCGGGAATGCATGGACTCCGCGCACCGTAAGCAAGTTCGGTGCGGGACAGGCGCCACCATGTGCCTTACCACTTGGCCACACCCCACCAACTTTCGTATTTTAACAGATGTTAACGTATTGCATTCGGGAATGCATGGACTCCGCGCACCAGAACAAGTTCGGTGCGGGACAGGCGCCACCATGTGCCTTACCACTTGGCCACACCCCACCAACTTTCGTATTTTAACAGATGTTAACGTATTGCATTCGGGAATGCATGGACTCCGCGCACCGTAAGCAAGTTCGGTGCGGGATGCCTGGACTTTATCCGCCTATGGCGGGACTTGGCCGCACCCATCGTCACGTGTAGTCGCACGTTTGTCGTGTTATCGACAAAACAAGTTTGTTCAATAAAACTTACAACCCTGCTAAGCCGTCTCCTTTTAAAATCGTAAATCCTCTTACGATTTTAGTTAAAAAGCCACGGATTAACAGATTGATTCTACCGTAGAAGTTGCTTTTGTGCAATCTACTGCTGTTCTTGAATTCTTAGCATTTTGGTGGATCGTATTATTAGCCCTATATCTTCTCTGTCTAGCGGGTTAGCATTGGTATCAGTCAATATTGCTTTATTGTTTAGCTCGTCATAACAGTGCTGCTCACCCCAAAGCTTCTCTTCTTGATCAATGATTACGCTAGTTGCCTGTCTGCGGGTAGCTCCACGCAATGATTTGTTAATGGGTAAACCCAAAATACTTATAACAGTGCGGTCATTTTTTATATAGTGCGCTAAGCGCCCGATTCCTCTGAGAGTAATTTCTGAGTCCGTTATGACTTTTTGTCTTGCTTCATCTATCAAGTTAATGCTGGCTTCGCGGTAAGGTTCCACTCTATCCAAACTGAATTTCCAGTTGCCAACGATATCAAACTCTTCCACTTCGATCTCTGGCATGTCTGGGCGGGGTTCTTTGTAAATGACCTGCAAGTCAGGAGTTGTAGCATCGTGTTCAAATGGGGTTGATTCCGGGCTGCTCATAAGACGGTTATCTGTGTGTTAATAAAATTCTACCACTCAAAATACTAACACTTAGTTTCCTACAGTTTAAGGTATTTGTCAAGGGCTGTTGCAGTAAAGGTAAAGGGGTATATTATAAACTCATGCGCGTACTCAACCCTAAACGAGATTTTATGTCGTTGCACCAATCCGCACGTAAACGACGCGTTTCAACCCTAAGTATTTTATTTATCGTGTTACTCATATCTTTTGGAGCTTATCTTGTGCTGGGGCAACCCGTCAGCTTTTCTGGTGGCTCGTTGTCGCACAGAGCTTCATCAATTGGTAACGACAATAAATATGTTGGTTTCGATGAAGTTGAGTTTAAGCACTTCTCTGCTGATGATTTTGTTGCACTGTGGCAGAACTACGAGCTCCCTAATACTAAAACCATAGTTGAAGCTCCTGAAATTACCAGCAGTTCTTATGCTGATCAACGCATTCATGACGTAATAAGAAACGCAGGATTTATGCCTGAAGTAATTATTACTGGTAGCCTAGCGACTGTTGAGAGAACCAGAACTGATTATGATAAGCCGCTGCAGTTACAGCCGCTAGCGCGTACAGGCTGGCGAGAGATGCAAGAGGCTGCTCGGCGAGATAATGTTAGTCTTACGCTTAGATATGGATATAGGAGTACTGAAAACCAGCAAGGATTGTTCGCTCGGGCGATGACCGATGCTGGTATATCGGTATTTGGGGTAGCAGATGGTTATTCTGACGCTGCCGTCTCAGAACTTGCTGAAAGCTTAGCTCCGCCAGGATATTCTATCCATCATAGTGGATACGCGGCAGAAATCGGCTGTGAAGGTATTGGTCAAACCTCTTTTACTACATCGAGTTGTTTTGGGTGGTTGAGTAAGGATAATTTTTATAATGCGAAACGGTTTGGATGGGTTCCGGCTACACCAAAAGGTACTAACCAGGATTTGTTAGAGGTATCGCCGGCCAGATTTGTTTGGGTTGGGACGAGTGTTCTCAAAGACGATGAATAAACTGGAAAATTTAAATAGTTGCTCAAACAGATAAGAATATTGTAAAGTTTTATCAATGGCAAAGAAAAAATCGGTACAAGCTGCGGACTACATCGCTCCGCTTTATATAAATGGTATGCAGGGGCGAATGCTGCACATGCCAGCGCGTGGCCGAAAAAAGCTAGAAATATTATATGTTTATGGGCACCATTCTAGCTTAGAACGTTGGTGGGGTATGATCGAACTTCTCAATCAATATGGTTCGGTGACAGCTCCTGATTTGCCGGGTTTTGGCGGTATGGATAGTTTGTATAAGATTGGTGAAAAACCGACTTTGGATACCATGGCTGATTACTTGGCAGCATTTATCAAGCTAAGATATAAAAGAAAACGTATCGTTATTGTTGGCCTGAGCTATGGGTTTGTTGTGGCTACTAGAATGTTGCAACGCTATCCGCAACTAGCTAAAAAATGCGATATGGTGGTAAGCATCGTCGGGTTTACACACCACTCGGAGTTTACATTTTCTCGACCGCGCATGTTGGCCTACCGCGCGCTGTGCAAGCTTAGTACAACTACGCCAGTCTCGATATTTTATAAAAACGTTTTGTTGCACCCAACGGTGATTCGGCTTGGCTACGCTAAAACATATAATGCCAAAAAGAAGTTCGCAGCTGTTGCTCAGAAAGATAAAAAACAAGCTATGGACTTTGAGGTTCATTTGTGGCGTTGCAACGATATTCGTACTCATGCTCAGACTAACTATGATTTTTTAAAACTTAACAATTTGGGTAAGCGCGTCAAACTACCGCTTTGGCATGTGGAAGTAAAAAACGACAATTATTTTGATCATTACACGGTCGTCGAACACCTCCGTACCATCTACGACGACGTGAACGTCTGTACTGCAAAAACAGAGGTTCACGCACCGAGCGTTATTGCGAGCAAAAAAGACGTAAAGCCCTTTGTGCCACGAGCCTTGCAACAGGCGTTTCGGGACTTGGCCAAAAAGCAATAGTGTATACTGCTCATAAGTATAATTACGAGTGAGCTTTGGAATGAACTTCAGTGAGTATCTTGCTAACCGATCTCGAGGTGTTAGACGTTTCCGTTTTGTGATGACAATTGGAGCAACGTTATGAAAATTGGTTTAGTGTGCCCGTATGACATGTTTCGCGGCGGCGGAGTCCAGGAACATGTTAATGCTCAGGCCAACGAACTGCGCCGTCGCGGCCACACAGTAATTGTTATTACACCGCGGGCTCGCGGCTACAAAGACGAACCGCCCAACAATACTATATTTGTTGGTACATCAGCGATGGTGAGGACACCAATTAGTACCAACCTAGAGCTTGGAGCATCATTTGAACGCGACAGTATTGATGACATGCTACAAGAGCAACAATTTGACGTGTTGCATGTGCATGAACCGGAAGTTCCCATGCTAGGGAGTCAGATAATCGCTAAAGCTAACTGTCCGGTCGTGGCGACGTTTCATGCCTATCACCCGAAAAACGCCATTAGCCGGACTATTGAGATGTTAAGAGTCCCGTATTCTAGAACCATTTTTAGTCAATTAGCTGCGGTGACGGCGGTATCTGATGTGGCTGCCGAGTTTGTAAAAGCTCATACTGACCATCACGTCCATATTATTCCAAACGGGATTGATTTGTCGGCATATATTAACGGGTCAAAAAAACGCCGAGCTAACACCGTGTTATACGTTGGTCGGTTGGAGCGTCGAAAAGGCGTGATTTATCTGGTACGGGCGTTTGCAAAAATGGCGGATTCCGTGCCAAACGCCAAGTTAATCATCGCCGGACAAGGTTCAGACCTAAGGAAACTACAAGATACAGCCCACGAGCTAGGGGTCGGTGACCAAGTAGAATTCTTGGGATACGTTGACGATAAAACCAAGAAACGGTTGATGCATGAAGCAAGCCTATTTTGCTCGCCGGCTATTTACGGCGAGAGTTTTGGGATTGTGCTGCTGGAAGCGATGGCAAGCGGTGTGCCGGTGGTTGCCGGTGATAACCCAGGGTATGTATCAGTTTTACAAGGTAAGGGTTTGTTGTCGCTAGTAAACCCCAAAGACACTACTAATTTTGCACGCCGACTAAAGTTGTTTTTGCAGGATGATGAGATTGTGAATCTGTGGCTTGATTGGGCAAACCAACATATCCAGCACTATACCTATGAGTCGGTTGTAGATAAGTATGAAAAGTTGTACGAAAGCATTATAAAGTGATATGAAAATTGGCTTTGTGTTGGATGATAGCTTAGACAAGGTAGATGGCGTACAGCAGTACATTTTGACTCTAGGTCGTTGGCTGAAAAGCGAGGGGCATCAGGTGCATTATCTCGTCGGTGAGACGAAACGTACAGATATTGCCAACGTACATAGCTTGAGCAAAAATCTTCAGGTACATTTTAACCAAAACCGGATGTCAACGCCCCTGCCTGCGAAGAAATCCGCCATTAAGCGTTTGCTGAGCCAAAAACAGTTTGATGTATTGCATGTGCAACTACCTCACAGCCCCTTTTTGGCTGGTCGAGTTATTAGTATGGCGCCAAAAACCACCGCGATATTTGGTACATTTCATATTATTCCGGTTTCTTGGCGAGAACAGATTGCCACCAGGGTACTTCGGCTGTTAGTCGCGCGCAGTCGACGGCGCATTGACAGGACGTTCGCTGTTTCTATGCCGGCGGCTCGGTTTGCCAAAAAAGCGTACGGTCTACAAGCCACGGTTTTACCGAACGCAGTAGCGATTGCTCATTATCATGGAGCAAATCAATTACCGCGTTACAGTGACGGCAAAATTAATATAGTTTTTTTGGGTCGACTAGTTGAGCGCAAAGGTTGCATGGCATTATTAAAGGCGATTGAGCTGTTGCACAGTAAGAATGAGCTACAGAATGTACGGGTGTTAATCTGCGGAAAAGGACCGCTGGAACATCATCTGAAAGAATTTGTTAAATATCATCATTTAAGCCACGTGGTTACGTTTTGCGGGTTTGTCTCAGAGCAACAGAAACCGCGTTTTCTAGCCACTGCAAATATTGCTGTTATGCCGAGTACCGGCGGTGAAAGTTTTGGTATTGTTCTGGTCGAGGCGATGGCTGCTGGTGCTGAGGTGGTGATTGGCGGCGATAATATTGGCTATAGAACGGTTCTAGATAACCGATCTGACCAATTAGTTAACCCTAACGATACAAAAACGTTTGCCAGAAAATTGCGTCGATTCATACGCAACCCACGAGCGAGAAAAGCGGTTGATGCGTGGCAGCAAGATTGGGTGCAGCAGTTTGATGTACGAGTTGTTGGTCAACAGCTCATCGACGAATATGAAGATGTAATTGCGAAACGCAAAACTGCATGAGATACTTGAAGTTAATATGGGATTGCTAAGATCAACAAATAAAACAATAACAATCAGTACAGAAACAATTGTCAAAGCTATATTGCTGACAATTGGAGCTTTTATTGTCTTGAGAGTGGTTGATATGGTGGCTTATCAATTGCAGTTACTAGTTATTTCAGCCTTTTTTGCATTAGCTTTAAACCCTGCTGTGACATGGGCTTCACGCTTACTTAAAAAAGGTAATCGGATTTTGGCTACTGGTATAGCTTATGTGGTGGTATTAGGCGGCGTGCTGACATTTTTGACACTGTTTATTACTCCGTTAGTTGGTCAGTCGGTTGATTTTTTCCGTAATCTTCCCCAGACACTTGAAGAAAGCCGGCAGCAAGAAACAGTGATTTGGCAACTGGTTGATAACTATAACATTGACCAAGAACTAAAAACTTTTGCAGCCGATACCAGCAACCGTGCAAACGAACTAGCCAGCCAGGCTTTGACTGCTGTTACTAAAGTGAGCGGTGCAGTCGTATCAGTTTTAACAGTTCTTGTTCTGACATTCATGATGCTGGTTGAAGGACCACGGTGGTTGGAGCGAATTGCCGCATTGCAGCCA
The DNA here is from genome assembly GCA_034521515.1 of Candidatus Saccharibacteria bacterium. NCBI lineage: Bacteria > Candidatus Saccharimonadota > Candidatus Saccharimonadota bacterium. The sequence continues at coordinate 7,852 of JAXHMH010000001.1, forward strand.
GAGAAAGTCCGCGGCCAAAGAAAACGTGTTGCTATGCGGCTGTATAACGTGGTCACCGGTTACGTAAACGGCCAAGTTCTTATCTCTGCCATAGGATCAGGTTTTTACCTTATTGCCATGCTGATTGGTTCAGCGATTACCGGTGTTCAGCTAAATGCTTTTGGCCTGGCCGGAATTGTGTTCTTGTTTGGGCTTATACCGCTTATTGGAAATACACTGGGTGCATTAGTAGTTATTTTGGTTGCAGCCTTCTCGTCTCTTGGCTTAGCTATTGGTTTGGCGATTTTTGCGGTTGTTTATCAACAAATCGAAAACATTACTATTCAACCTCATGTTCAATCTAAAGCCAACCAATTAACGCCACTGATTGTGTTTAGCTCCGCAATAGTTGGAGCGGGTCTCGGCGGTTTGTTTGGTGCTTTTGCTGCAATACCGGTTGCCGGGTGTATAAAAGTCTTGTTTGAAGAATACTACCTAAAAGACAAAGTTACACTACAAGAGTTTAAGCAGAAGCCATAGCCCAGACAGTTCCTTGTGGCGTGTCTCTTAGCTGAATTCCCTGTTCTTTTAGTTGGTCGCGCAATTCATCGGCTTGTGCCCAATCGTTGGTATCTTTGGCCTTTTGGCGGTTTATTATGACTGTTTTTTGATCTTTTGTTATGTCTTTACGCTTGGAAAGATGCAAACCTAACAACTTATCAATCTCTTTACATACGGTAGCTATAGCTTTGGAGTCAATTCCTAGGTCACCTACTCGGTTTACGATGCCGTTAATGTAGCCCAGGGCTTCTGGTGTATCTAGGTTGTTTGATAAACATTCTTTAACTTTATCGGTGGCGAGTTTATAGTTCTTTGCTAGTTTTTCAGATGTGAGTCCTTGAAATTGTAAATCGGCAAATGCTGTCCAGTCGTTCAAGTTATTTTGGAACGATTCAAGAATCTCCCACGAGAAGTTCCCTTCTGTGCTGTAGTGACTAGATAAAACTAGCAACTTAAAGGCATCTAGACTGTACCCATGGTCAATAATGTCTTGCAGAGTGTAACTATTGCCCAGAGATTTTGACAGTTTGGCGCCATTAATCTTTATATGATTATTGTGGAACCAGTGTTGGACAAAACGTTTTTTAGTTATGGCCTCTGTCTGTGCTATTTCGTTTGTGTGATGAACCGGAATGTGGTCAACACCGCCGGTATGGATATCTATCTGTTCACCTAGTGATTCATAAGCGATGACCGAACATTCCAAGTGCCAACCGGGGAAACCTTTACCCCAAGGACTGTCCCACTCCATGTCGCGTTGTCTGTCATGAGGTGAAAACTTCCATACAGCGAAATCCGTAGGGTTTTTCTTGCCTTTCACATCAACTCTAAAACCAGCTTTTTGTCCCTTAATATCAAGGCTGGCCAGCTCGGTGTAATCGGGGAACTTACTGGTGTCGAAATAGACGCCCTCATTTTCTATGATATATGTGTAACCGCCTGCTTCCAGACGTTTGGTGAATTCAATTTGTTCACCTATTAAATCGGTAGCTCTTATAAGTTTTGTGGGACGCAGCAAACCAAGCCAGTCATAAGCTTCTGTATCGGCGATAGCGATGTATTTATCGGCTATGTCCCAAGCCGATTTGCCTTCTTTTTTGGCACCTTTTTCCATTTTGTCTTCACCGGTATCATCGTCGCTCACCAGATGACCGACATCGGTAATATTTTGGACACGTGTCACTTGGTAACCATTATCTAAGAGTATCCTGTGTAATACATCGGCATAAATATAAGCTACCCAATTACCGATCTGAGGCTGGCTATACACTGTCAGACCACAGGTGTACATGGCTATCTTTTTATCATGTAGTGGTTTTATTGGGCTAACTTGTTTGGTGCGTGTGTCATACAATTTCATGATTTGTCCTGTGATGTCGTATCGCGTTTGAGAATATGTTCATGAACAACCTTAATACACTCGGTCTTAATCTCGTCAACTGATCGTCCATCTTGAATTTTAAAACCTGCGGCATAATCATGCCCACCGCCTCCGAAATGCTCAGCTAGTTTTGCGCCGAAACCGAATCCTTGATTGCAGCGAATTGCAGCCAATATTTTGTTGTTATCATAGTGTTTCAATACAATAGCGATACCAACGCCGGCTGTCTGGAGCAAATCCGTCTGAATGAGTGGTGCCGGGTTATATGCGGCGCTGAATTCAGTTATTTCTTGCTGAGGAACCGTCACTACTGCTAATTGACCATCAATATGGAATTCACTACGATCAATTAACCGAGCTTTGTATTTAAAAATCTCTGGCGGCATTTTGCTATACTCGCGCCGCAGATCTTCTAACCCGGGTCTATCCACGCCGATATCTACTAGTTCAGCCATAACCCGGTAAGTTTGAGCACTGGCTAGAGAGTTACTCAAGCCTTGAGTGTCACCAAGAATAGCGGTCATGATGAATAACCCGGCCGTCTCGTCTACTTCTAAACCGATTGCTTTTGCGATGGTATAAACCAATTCCGCGGTCGATGAAAGTGACGGTTCGTTTATCAATACTGTAGCAAACTCTAATGGTTCTTCGACGGTTTCGTGATGATCCAAGACGATACATGGTTGTTTGCGAATTTGTTTGTCCTTGCCAGTTTCAAATAATTTTTGTAGTAAGGCGCTTGAGGACGCATCAACAACTATACTTAAATCAAACTGCTTTGGTAACTCGTTGGTAACCCTATCCCATCCAGATAAATAGCGCAAATACGATGGTACGTCCACTGCGCAGTACATAGTGACTTCTTTGCCTGATTCGCCAAGTAACTGTTCTAAGGCTAGGCTTGTTCCTAGGCTATCACCGTCGGGGTTGTCAGCTTGAATAATAACAATGTGACCGGCGTCAGTGATTAGTTCATCAATTTTTGCGATGTCAGTTTTTTGCAAATTCATAATATGGTTCGCCCCTCCAAAGCTCGACCAAGGGTTATTTGGTCGGCGTATTCTAAATCAATGCCAACTGGTAAGCCACGAGCTAGGCGGGAGATTTTTGGTACTTTTTTAGCCGTGAGCAAACGTTTTTGGATATATAAGGCGGTTGATTCACCTTCTACACTAGCGTTAGTGGCCAAGATTATTTCCTGGACTTTGTCTTCTTTAACACGCTTTAGGAGTTCGTCAATGTGGAGTTGTTCGGGGCCGATTCCATCAATAGGTGATACGAGACCGCCAAGCACATGGTAGGTGCCTTTATACTGTCCGGTTTTTTCAATAGCTATAATATCAAACGGTTCGGCGACCACGGCAACAATCTGTTTGTCACGATCCGGATCAGTGTATAGTTCTGACAGATTCTGATCTTTTTTTACCAATGCAAATGTCTTTGTACAGTACCCAACACCTTCATGTACATTTTGAGCACTATCGGCAAGCTGTTTGGCGATTGCCGGGTTTGATTTAAACAAAAAGTGAGCGTAACGCTCGGCAGTTCGCGGCCCAACCCCCGGTAACTCTCCAAATGACTCAATTAATGCAACTAGTGCTGGCGGTAATATCTG
>JAXHMH010000003.1 GCA_034521515.1 Candidatus Saccharibacteria bacterium
GTACGTTTTGAGCACTATCGGCAAGCTGTTTGGCGATTGCCGGGTTTGATTAAACAAAAAGTGAGCGTAACGCTCGGCAGTTCGCGGCCCAAACCCCCGGTAGTTCTCCAAATGACTCAATTAATGCAACTAGTGCTGGCGGTAATATCTGCATAACTTATGGTGCGTTACATGCCGAGTCCACCGAGCATGCCCATCATAGGTTGCATTTTTTCGGCGGCTATTTTCTGACTTTCGGCAATCGCTTCTTTGACGGCTTCTTCAACCCAATTCTCTAGCTCGGCAATGTCATCAACGTCTACGGATTCTGGATCAATGTGGATCTTTTTTATTTTCTGTTCGCCATTTATTTCTACAGTAACGGCTCCTTCACCCTTCTCGACGGTGATAATCATTTTCTGCAATTCCTTTTGCAGCTTCTTGGCTTTCATTAACATTTTAGCTTGATCAAATTTACTCATTACGCTCCCTCCTATTGGTTCACCACTATTGTATCAGATTATCAGGGGCGTTGCTGAAAAGTTTGTTTGGTTTCCGGCGTGTTTGGCCAAGCTTCATAATATCGGGTGATGTGGTAAAAACTAGATGTCATAATGGCCGCAATCATCACAGCAACCGCAATACCGCGAGCTAGCGGGTTTTTGGGGAATACCGTAAACCATTTTTGCAGCAGTAGCGTGATACCCGCAGCCGCAAGAATGTAGATGAATGGTAATAACAGACTTATTCGGACTTCATCAGCCAGAGATACAAATAGTACACCAAACCCCATTCCAGCTAGAATAAGACGAGTCCTGTCCAGTTTAAGACGAAACGCATAGGAGTAGACTCCAAAAGCGACCATGATGGTTGTAAATATATCAAGGTATGGCAACCGGCCAATCCCGTATATCGGATTGTGTGCCCTTTGGAGGAATATTTCTTTTGGTACATTTACCACGTTTCCAATAAACTCAACTACGGTTGGCCAGGACTGAGGTAGTCCGAGCCAAGTCAGTGCCAAAGTTGGTTGTTGGGCTAATCCCCAGCCAAGGGGGACAAGGATTAACCCGGCCATGATCAACACAGCAGATTGCCACCAAATTGAAAGCGAGGCAATAGCAGCGGTTATCCGTTTGCGTTGCCAGATGACACCGGCGAGCACTAGCCAGCTCATGGCAGGCACATATAGCAGAAAAGCCGCACTGACGGTAGCAATGATTGAAGCAACAAAAACATGGCGTTTCTTATGGAGCCACACGCCCGATAATACGAGCAGGAGTGTTAAAAGGTAAGCTGAATCTTCCGTACCAATCCGGGAAACATTTAAAAACCAGCTCGATGTTATAAACAGCGACGTTGCTAGTATTGAGACTCTAGGAGTGTGCCATTGACGAAGTATCAAAAACATTGCAACTGCAGCTATAACCCCAATCCCGACACTTATTACTCTGCCGGCCATGTCGCCGATTCCGAGTTCTGTTAGCAGATATACCCCAACTTTATTAGGTAAAAACAAAGGGTTGTCTGCAATGACGGAAAAAGATCGGGAGGCTTCGAGCAACTGTATTTCGGGTTGGCCGAATCCCGGCGTAAGCGTGCTGAGCCGAAACAACAAAAATGTACATAGTAAAGCTACAGCGAGAAAAGCTAACAATATTGGACGCCAAGCATCGGCTAATGGTAAAGCTCTCTGGAAACGTTTACTCTTTAGGCGACTTAAATTCATAAGCTATCCATCCAGACTGTAGCGTTTTGGTGTATGTGTGTTCATGAATACAGACAGTATACACGAGGCGGTGGATCCGGAGCCAACATGACTGGTTATTGTTCAAACGGAGTAGAGTGTTTAGTGTCGAGACTTCTGAACCGTTGTTTTTCGGCATCGAAAAACAATTCTACCGCACCAGTCGGACCGTTTCTATGTTTTTTAATAAATACATCGGTTATACTGCGGCGATCCGTCTCCGGATTGTAGTAATCTTCTCGATATATAAAGGCAACTACATCTGCATCTTGTTCGATAGAGCCTGATTCACGCAAATCGGCAAGTTGAGGGATCTGGGGACTTCGACTCTCTACAGAGCGGCTGAGCTGCGACAATGCGATCACTGGTACATTTAACTCTCTGGCAATTCCCTTAAGACCGCGGGAAATTTCGGATATTTCTTGAACTCGGTTACTATCGCCGCCATAACGAGCTCCCCCGCTCATCAGTTGTAGATAGTCAACAATTATTAAACCGAGTTTTCGCTGGTGTGCCTCGCGGCGGGCTTTGGTTCGCAGATCACTTACTGTAATACCTGGAGAGTCGTCAATATATATTTGTGCTTCAGATAACGTTCCCATGGCGTGTCCAATTTTCTCAAAATCACTATCGCTCAAGTTTCCGGTTCGAAGCGCCCAGGCATCCACGCCGGATTCCATAGATAGCATCCGGTCGACGAGCTGTTCCTTGCTCATTTCCAGGCTGAACAGTAAAACCGGAGCATTTGATTTAACGGCCACGTTGTGCGCTAAGTTCAAAGCTAAGGCTGTCTTCCCCATAGAAGGACGCGCAGCTAGGATAAACAGGTCTGATGGTTGTAAGCCGGCAAGTATGTTGTCTAGATCTTTAAAGCCAGTCGGAACACCTCGTAGCTTCCCCTTGTCTTTGTGGAGTTCATCAAGTCTATCAAAACTCTCGGTTAAAATGTTTTCTAGGCTGGTGACATCTTGTTTTACGTGTTGATGACTAATGTCAAATAGCCGAGACTCAGCTTCTTCTATGAGTTCTTGGAGGTTTTTGCCTTCGTCGAATCCTAATCCAACAATATCTTGCGACGATTTAATTAGTCGGCGTCGTAAGCCTTTTTGCGCAACAATTTGAGCGTACTGATCAGCGTGCGAAGCGGTCGGGACGAAGTTAGTGAGTTCTGTAAGATAGGCAGAACCACCTGCCATATCCAAAAAACCGGATGCTTTCAATTGATCAGATAATGTAAGTACATCAATTGGCTTATGGGAATCATACAACGAGCGCATCGCTTCATATATACGTTGATGTCGTTCGTCATAAAAGTCGATTACGGCAACGGTATCGGCGACTTTGACGATTGCATCAGGATCTATGAGAATAGCACCGAGTAGACTTGATTCAGCCTCCGGACTCTGAGGTGGTACTCTTGGGTTGCTCTCTTCCATCGTTCTATGATTCTAGCACTTCAGCTGAGCCAAAGATATTGCTTATGGTATCCACGGAATCATCAGTTTTGGGTGTCGTATCAGGCTTATCGGGTTTTTTAGATTGAGTTGTTGCCAGTTCACAAACTAACTCTACATCTTGACCTATCGATGAATGTACAATACCAATAATCGCCTGTTTGTTCTTGTCTTCGTTGATGCGCTTTTGGTGGAATGGAAAATCAAATAATAGAACGACCGTATTTTTGTCAAACTTCGGTGTAGCCATTCGTAAAATGCTATATAACGTATTGTGTTTTTGTTTGACTGCGTCTAGAACGGATTGCCATGCGTCAGCGTCAAGCTTACTGCTTTGGCTCTTGGGTGATTCATTCGCTGCTGTGTTTGATACTTCAGGTGCTTTATCGGCTTTTGATTCTGATTTTGCTTGGGGTTTTTTTGGTTTTGTACTGCTGGGTGTTTGGTTAGATTCTGGATTGTTTGGCGTGGTTTGTTTGTCAATAGTTTGTTCTGGTTGAGTTGGTAATTGTGACTGAGGTCGCGAATGGCTCGAGCCCGGATTAATTTTGGTTGCCGCAGACAATAAAGCTAGCTCAAGATAGCTAACTGGATCATGCGATACAGGTACTTCTATTAGTTCTTTAAGAATATTGGTGGTTATATTGTAGTCAAAGTAGTGTTTATCGTTTATCAGTGCTTCTCTTAGCAAAGTTGCAAGCTGCTTGGCTACCATAGACGCCTGAAAACCCTGCTCTTGTATATTTTTTAGAGTGTTTACAATACTGGCAGTGTCCGCGTGAGCTACGCCAGTTATTAACTTTTCCAGGCTTTCTGTGGGAGCGATACCAAGCATAGCTTGTATATCTTTAGCTGTAATCCTGTGGTCAATGTGCCGAACTTGATCTAAAAGACTAATACTGTCACGGAACGAGCCTCGACTATGAGCTGAAATTAACTCCAGCGCCTCGGTATCGATGTCGATGTTCTCCTTTTTTGCGATGCCCTGTAAATGCTTAACGGCTTGCGGGTTGTCGATTGGTCGAAAATTGAATCGTTGTGTGCGGCTAACGATCGTTTCTGGTAGTTTATGAACCTCGGTTGTAGCCAATATAAACACAACGTGGGCGGGCGGCTCCTCCAGCGTTTTTAAGAGCGCATTAAACGCTTCTTTGGTCAACATATGCACCTCATCAATAATGTAAACCTTGTATGAAGCACTGGTTGGTGCATTATGGATTCGTTCACGCAGTGTACGTATCTCGTCGATTCTACGGTTGCTGGCGGCGTCAATTTCGATAATATCAAGGTGAGTTTCGTCTTCGTCAGTGTAGGGTATGTCGTTTATTGCATAAGCTAATATACGCGCAACCGACGTTTTACCAACACCACGAGGACCTGTAAATAGATACGCATGACTAACCCCTCCCTGTTTGAGAGCGTTTTGTAGTGTTGAAGTTATGTGTTCTTGACCGACTATCTCAGATAAAGAACGTGAACGGTATTTCCGATAGAGTGCTTTCCCCATAGACTATGCATTATAGCGTTTTTACAAGCGATTGTCTGTTGTTGATTGCACTAATGAATCTAGCGATCACTCAATGAATCGTGCAGAGCTCGAACATAACCAATACTTGCTACTATGCCGAGACCAACACCGGTATAACCTACTGCAGTACCAGCTCGTTTAACATACTTCGACATCCGCGGATGGTCTTCCTCTAGTTTTGAGCCAATGACGTGTGCACCAAGTCCAGCTTGTTGTAGAAAAATGGCTCGTTTACCGAACATACTAGGGTGTATAACGGCTTCTTTATCCATTGATCGGTCAATGGTTGTTGCAACTGCGTTTATGCCGTTCTGTATTGCTACAGCGCTTATTAGGTGACGTGGCGCTAACTTGTGTTTCCATATTGCTGCTGCGGTAAATGCGAGCTTAATCTTGTCTCCTGTTGCATCAACCATCTCACCTAATTCTGATTGAGTGCCTGTTCCTCTTGCGACAGGTCCATCCGCTACGTCAGCAGCAAATGAAGCAGCACAAGTTGCAATACCACCCCACTTATCCAGGTGTCGACTTCCTGCGAAAGCACCTACTAACGCAACTCCGTCTATGACATTTGCTGGCGTCACAATATCGTAGGTTTCATTCGCCACACGCTGAAAGGTATTAGCCTGAGGTGATTCTGGTTGGCTTGTCATTGTATATATTATTTAGCTGAATAAAATTAATGCAAGTATAACAATTTTAAAACGCATATGTGATTGACTGTTACTGCTGCGAGTAACTAAAGAGCTGCTTCGAGAGCTGCCCACTCGGCTTGTTCGTTGTCTTCTGGGACGTTGATACTAACTTGATCATTTGGTTTGGCTTTAAAATAAGTGACGCTAGCTAATAGTACTCGGTATTCACGATCGCCAACAGTCACAAAATAATGGCCGTTTTCTTGCTTAAGTGTCCCGACAAGTTGTTTACGCGGAATTGGGCCGATTTGTTTGTACATAAACGCCCCGTCATCAGCGATAGTCAGTTTTAGGATATCTCCCTGAACAAGTTTTGACTTGCTTGCATAATTGGCTGGAACGGGGTAGATACTCTGCGTCCGATCCGACCATGTTTTGTCCGTCAAAAACACCTTCTATAACTTTACCAAGGTTATCTTCGGTACTATGAACAGTAGAAGCAGCATCGTCACCTACCAGACTAATCAACAGCTCTTTTGCTGCAGCTAGGTTTGTTTCGGCGTCTTGAATAAGTGTTCGTAACCTTTTTACTTGTTTTTCTGGTACATCCGGCATTGTTTTAAGTCTCTCATAAGTGTTTGTTATTTGGGTACACTTACACTTAAAGCTAGCATGCTTAATAATGCAAGTCAAAAAAGTTCAATTAACTGTGGAAAACTTGCTTAGTGTTCGGTCTACAAATACATAACCGCCACAGATTGTGCAGCGGTTATGAAAATGTTTTGTAAAACTTAGGCTAGTTCTGACAGTAGCGCCTGCTTCTTCGAGCTGCTTTCTGAGCATTCGGAGCGTCTTCTTTGGCCGCTTTTTCGAGTACCGGGTTTGGTGCACCGTCTCACTTACTGCCTCGGCTTCGCCAAGTCCGAGGTCCGTAAATACTTAACAGCCTTAATAACGGCAACTTTTTGTGCGCCTGCATCTTTTAGAACAACGTCAAACTCAGTTTGTTCGTCTTCTGCTGGTGCAGCCTCACCGCCGGCTGCCGGGCAGGCAACTACAGCTGCAGCTGCTGCAGGCTCAATGCCGTATTCATCTTCAGGTCTTAGTTCGTTGACTTCTAGTACAGTCAAACCAGTTAATTCTTCTGCAAGTTTCTTTAGGTCTTTTGCCATAATATTAAATCTCCGATTTAGTTAGTTAAAAGTTTGAAAGTAGAGAGTATATAAAGTGTTATTGCTTTTTACTTTATACACTTGTCACTTTGTACTGTAAGCCCTAGGCGACAGCTTTTGTTTCTACGCCGTCAAGCAGCGCGTGAAGGTTGCCAGACAACCCATTTGTAACGTCATCTAGTGGTGAAGTTAGCGTAGAGAGGACTTGAGCAATCAACTCGTCTCTACTTGGTAGTGCTGAAAGCGCCTGAACTTCTTCTGGCGGCAAGAACTTACCGTTCTCTGAAATTGCGCCGACAAATTGAAGCGTAGGTTGCTTTTTAGCATAGTCAGCAAGCACTTGTGCTGGGGCAACTTCATCTTGGCTATTGAACGCGTATAACAGCATACCGTTTAAGGCGCTTGTATCAGTGTCTTTCACATTATCGGTCGTTTCGATCGTTTTTTTAACAAGGCGATTTTTTACGACCTTTAGTGTAGTTCCGTTTTCACGACCTTCGCGTCGAAGCTGTTGCATAGCTTTTACCGGCGTGCCTTGATAGGCGGCGATGACAGTCATCTTTGAATCTGCCAGTAGCTGGCTGACTTCGGCAATGACTTCATTTTTCTTATCTTTTGTTAACGCCATATAACTCCTTAGAGTAGTGGTTAGACGCTAGTTGCTAGTGTCTAGTTTATGGTTTTGTAAGTTCTCGCGCCCCATCGACCGTGAGCGCACTGTTACCTAATAAAAAAGTCTTTGGCATTGCCAAAGACTTTAAAGATTCAACATTCTCAAATCTAGAATCAAAATTCTAAATTTTTGCTGCTGCCTCGGCGACATTATCATGTTTTTATGCGCAATAAGCGTACAAAACCGTCGCTGTCTTTGGTAACGCAAGTATACTATCCGTTTTACCTCTGTTTGTCAACCCAGCAGTAGACTTTCGAGTGACCCGGCTATGCCGGGCATTACTCCTCAGCAATTATCTGAGGAGTATTTCGAAGCTCACTGCCGGGTGAGACCCGGCAGTGGTTTCAGTGACCCGGTTGTGGGCGTTACTCCTCAGCAATTATCTGAGGAGTCTCGAAAGCTCACTGCTGGGTCAACCCTGCAGTTTTCTTGCAAGTTTTTTGGACACTTCGCTAAAAATCATAGTCCAGTAAACACATTAACGAATTAAGCCTCAAGCTGGAAAGTTCCGAGTGCTGCGTCCGATAAATTGCTCGATTGGCTCTTCATCACCACTGTAAGGTACTTGTCGAATTACTTGTATTGAGCCACCCGTTGCTGTCGAACCTATATCACTACAAGAAGACATTATTTCGGCTTCTCTCTGTCGTCTGATGTTCTGATTGTAGCGGTCAATCTCCTCTTGTGTAGGAATTTCACTAGGGTCGTACCCACCTTGTATATTTTCGTTTGTAATCATTATTGAACACTCCTTATATATATAAATAATCAGGCGGTGAAGCCTGACTATTCTTGGGCTGTGCTAGAAACGTTTTATACGCTCAGGCTTCAACCATACTGAAGCACAGCCCTGGTAGGCCGAGGAGGAGTAGCATGTGCTTCATGTTTAATATCATAAATTCCACAATACACCAGGACGTATGACTTGACAAGAGGCGACTTAAGGTGTAGCTTTAATACTCGTGATGCAACAAATCCAACACATTATTGCCAAGTTCATGCCAAGCCGCAAGCTCGGTTTTGTGCGAATTGTGGCAAAAAAATAATGGTTGGAATCTTGTAGCGCGAGTAAACGAAGACGCAGGAGCCGGATTCCAACCGAGGATCCGGTTTTTTTACGGGATAATATGGAGACGAAAATGAGTATTTACACAGATAGACAAAACCCGGGCTCCGGTGAGAATGCAGTTTTTGATGCTGAGACTATGAGTCAAAGCGAGCAGGAGGTTTTATCAGAACGGAGCCCTCTAGATGTCGGTATCGAGATGGCACAAGCAGTGCTTGGACAACTACTACGACTTTCTATACGGAGGCCGGGATCAGTTTTAGGGCAAATTTTCCAGTAAATCTGGGTATTGAGGTTCACGACGTTGCCCACGCAGAAAGTTTCTGTAAAGAGTTAAGAATTGTTGGAGAGGTTCTCGAAGACGATAAGGCTACTTATGTAGTAACAGAGCTTGGTCATAAACTATGTGTTGATATTGTTACCAGTTAAAACCCACATGGTGAAGACCGCTAAACTTTGAATACAAGG
>JAXHMH010000004.1 GCA_034521515.1 Candidatus Saccharibacteria bacterium
CGATGGCCCGCACGGTCGGCTTGCGATCGCGCACTGGAACGAGATGATGGAAGACCCGGAACTGCGCATCGGGCCGTCGCGCGAGCTCTGAACACCGGCCCGGAAGTGGCGCGATTACACGGACATCGGCAAGCGCTGAGGAGGCGGCAGGGCCAAGGAGTGTAGGCCAGTTTCGTCCGCGCGTCGCGATCAGGGCATGCGCCATCGCCCGCCGCCGGGCAATGCCGGCATTGCGCGGTGACATGCCTGGACCGGTATCCGGCGGTACGGATCGCACAAAGCCGGCCTACTTGTTCTCAGCGCGTAGGCGCGTTTTCGCCGAAGGCGAACGCGCGCATCCCGGGCATGGCGTCAAGCCGGAGACGAACCGACCGCGGCCTGATTCGATCCGTCACGACATCCCGACGACGGCCTCCGGGATCAATCCTCTTCCTGCCGCCGCGCCTCGAGTTCAAGCGCAGGTCCACCGCATCGCCGACGATGTCGTTCTCGACGCCGTAGGTCATGCCCCATTCGCTGCGCTGGATGGTGGTCTCGGCGGAGATGCCGATCACGTATGGCGGATCGCTGAACAGGCCACCGCCGAACGGATACTCGCCCATCCGGTTGATGCGGACATCGAGCGTGACCGGACGGGTCTCGCCGAGCAGCGTGAGATCGCCGCGGAGTTCACCGCGATCCTCACCCTGCGGCTCATAGCCCGTCGCCACGAAACGGATCTCCGGATGCGCATCGGCATCGAGGAAATCGCCGTCGCGGACATGCTTGTCACGTTCCCTGTGGGCACTGAACACACTCTTCGGCCTGCACCGTCACCTCACCCGATTCCAGTTCGCGCGTCTCCGGGTCATAAACGAACCGCCCCTCGGCCTCCTGGAACAACCCCATCACATCAGCGAAGCCGGCATGCTCGACGCTGAACGCGATCGAGAAATGCTCGGGATCGATCACCCATGTGCGGGGTGCGGCGGATACCGCCATTGGCAGCAGCAGTACGGCGGCCAGCGCCGCCGTGCCCATCCGCAAACCTTCATACCATGCATGGCCATTCTCCTGTCCTGTCAGCGGAGTTCCCACCGCTCCGGTGATCTCGCAGGTCGAGTCCGAACCCGTCATTTCCATCGCATCGTCGGGTGACCTCACCTGCGATTCCGCCACCTTCGACGTTGACCGGTCTCGCACCCTGGCGGACCGCTCTTGCGATAGGCGAATCGTCGTGCGACCTCTGCACGCACGCCGAAGCCGACCGTAGGTCGGGCTTCATGCACGATACGAGCTGCATGTTCCATGGAACGCCTGCCAGCAGAACTCCCGTAATCCGTCTTCCGCTGGACCCGGCTCCCGTTGTGGTTCCCTGCAAGCGCGATCATGAACCAAGCATAGACGGTCGCGCTGAAAGTCCACATCCATTACGTCGTCGCGACGGACGCACCGCGCAACAGCGTCCGCACGTCCACCGCGAACGAGCCATACAGCAACACCGCGGCGATCGCGCAGGCCAGCGCCGGCAACGGCGGTCCCACCCAGGGAAACAGCGACCCCGCCAGGGTCGCGACCTGGACCACGCAGATCACCCGCCGTCGCTGGCTCGGCGGCAGCGGATTACGCAGCGCCGGCAACCACCTGGCGGCCGCGAGAAACGCGTAACGCGGCAACCCCAGAAGCAGAACCCAGACACCGGCCCGGTCATACGCGAACACGAGGATCGCCAGCACGAGCGCGAGCGCGGCATCCAGTTCCATATCGAAGCGCGCCCCGAAGTCGCTCTCCGTACCGGTCCGACGAGCGACGGCGCCATCCACGCCATCGAGCACCAGCGCGGCCAGCGCGAGCGCGAACGGCCAGGCCGTGCCGGTTGCGGTATCGCCCGCCAGAACAATCGCACCGAAACCGACCAGCAAGGCGAGCAATCCGCCCCGCAGCAGCGTCACGCGATTCGCGGCACCCAGGCCGCCGCGCATATCCAACCGCCACCAGGCGATCCCGACCACCGCCACCAGCACGACCATCGCGACACCGGCCGCCCCGACGAACAGAAACGGCAGCGCCACAACCGGCGCCAGCAACGCCGCGGCCAGCAGCGTCAGACCCGTGGCCACGACGAGCTCCGACGTCGCCGTCATGCCGACCGATGCTCCGAACTCATGCGCACCCCCTCTGTTAATACCCATACCTTCGCTCCATCGATTCCCGAAGCACCCCCATACACCGTAGGCGCGTCTTCGCCGCAAGGCGAATGCGCGCGGTCTAGCCCGGCACATCCCGCGACCCTCGAGCCCGGATGGAGCCGAAGGCGGAATCCGGGAAGGCGGTGGATGCATGACGACCGGGACTGCCCCGGATTCCGCTGCGCTGCATCCGGGCTACGAAGAGCCGGCAGGCGTTCGGCCCGGGACAAGCACTCCGGTAACGGACGCCTCGTCCGTCGGGCTGAAGCCCGACCTACGGCCTCAATCCCGTACCCGTAGCCCGGATGCAGCGTAGCGGAATCCGGGGATACGCAATGATCGGGACAGCGTCGCACACGCACGCTATCCTGCGGCATTGCCGCTGATCTGCTGGAGACGCCGTTGTCGGATTCGCATGCGCGGGCGTTCTGGACGCTGGCGCCGGGACGGGGGGCGATCGAGGACGAGACGTTGCCGGTGCCCGGCGCCGACGAGGTCCTGGTCGAGACTCTGTATTCCGGCATCAGCCGTGGCAGCGAGGCGCTCGTCTTCAACGGCCACGTCCCGCCCAGCCAATACGAGACCATGCGCGCACCGTTCCAGGCGGGCGACTTCCCCGGCCCCGTGAAATACGGCTACGCCAGCGTCGGCCGCATCGAGGCGGGCCCGGAGGCACGCATCGGCGAGACGGTATTCTGCCTGCATCCGCACCAGGACCGCTTCATCGTCCCGGCGGCCGCCGCCCTGCCCGTCCCCGCCGATGTGCCGGCCGCCCGCGCCGTGCTGGCGGCCAACATGGAGACCGCGATCAACGCGACCTGGGATGCGCCGCCGCGCAGCGGCGACCGGATCGCCGTCTTCGGCGCCGGCGTGGTCGGCTGCCTGATCGCGTACCTCGCCGCGCGCACCGCCGGCACCCGGGTGACGCTGGTCGATCCCGACTCCGACCGCGCCGGACTCGCCGCATCGCTGGGCGCCGCCTGGTGCGCGCCCGGCGAGGTCGACACGGCCGATCACGACCTCGTGTTCGAGGCCAGCGGCGCCCCGGACGCGCTGCGCGAGGCGCTGGCCGTCGCCGGTCATGAGGCCACCATCGCCGTCGTCTCCTGGTTCGGCGACCGCGACGTGCCGCTGCCGCTCGGCGCGGCGTTCCACTCGCGCCGGCTGACGCTGCGCTCGACCCAGGTCGGCGGCGTCGCCCCCGAACGCGCCGCCCGCTGGCCACACGCGCGCCGGCTGGCACTGGCGCTGGAACTGCTCGCCGGCCCCGTGCTCGACAAGCTGATCAGCGAGCCAGTCCGATTTCGACGATCTGCCCGCAACCCTCACCCGCCTGGCGAACGAACCGTCGGGCGTGCTCTGCCATCGCGTTCGCTATCCCGCGGCCGAGCAATACGAACTGGAGCCTGCATGTACAGCGTCAACGTCCGTGACCATTTCATGATCGCGCACAGCTTCCATGGCGAGACCTTCGGCCCCGCCCAGGCGCGCCACGGCGCGACCTACGTCGTCGATGCCACCTTCTTCCGCTCGCGCCTCGACGACGACGGCATCGTCGTCGACATCGCCCGCGCGAGCGAGACGCTCAAGACCATCCTCGGCGAATTCAATCTGCGCGATCTGGACGAGGAACCCGCCTTCGCCGGCCACAACACCGCCACCGGAGTTCCTCGCCGGCGCCATCCACGAACGCCTCGCCGCGCGCATCGCCGCCGGCGATCTCGGCCCGGGCGGACCCGCGCTCGAACACCTGCGGGTAACCCTGCACCCATAAAAGCAAAACGGCGTTTCGCCGTAAGTTAGATGCGTCAGACTTAAGTGTATGGGCAAACTAAAAAACGTTTTACTAGTGCTGGGGTTAGTGATATTACGTAGCAGGTATTGGCTGGTATTTTTCTAGGAGCGGCTACGGCAGCAATTTTTTAGTCCGTCAGATTCGGCGACAACAGAAGGCGTGAGTGAAGTTTCAGACATAAGACAGCAATCAGAGATTGAAAGTGATAGCGACTAGCCTAAGATGTTCCCGGGAGTTTAATTACCTAGCGGCGACTTATAACTGGTGATGAGCGTAGCGGGAACCTGGTGAGGATAGGTCAAGGCGAGCAGAGGTAAATAAAATCCACGGTGCTCACCGTGGTGAGGGCGGTCTTTTAGGTATGGCGCTGCACCCAGCAAAATCTTTGAGGGCAACCAGCAAATTTATTTGTACATGACAACCGAGACAGCAGGTGGTTTGACCAACCGAGTTGAACGGTATAAATATAACGAGAACGGATTGAGTGAACGTACTAGTATCCTAGAAGGTATCCCTGGCGCCTCTTATCACGATGGCGGGACGATCTGCTTTCTGGCTGGATGGATACCTGTATATAACCACTGGCGATGCTGGCGATACGGCACTTGCGCAAAGTACAAGCTCGCTGGCAGGCAAAATACTACGGGTCGATGAAAACGGCGAGATACCTGATGACAACCCGTTCCGGTAATGCCTGCGCAGAGGCCAGCCGGTCACCGTAACCCTCAGGCATTGCCTGGGATGATCAGGGAAGGATGTGGTCAAGCGTACACCGCCGGTTGTAAGATTGTCCGGTATGGACGAGCTTAACCGATCGAGCGTGGAGTTAACTATGGTTGGCCGGGCGATCAGGGCGATGAAACGCGTGAAAGGATGCAAGCTCCTGGCGATCCATCCAGATCGGACGCGACGTAGCTCTCGCCGACATATTGGGATGCCGATTTTTTGGCGGACTATGCGGGTGACGCTTTATGAAGCGAGGTCTTGGCGAGGGTGAATCTGTTGATTTGCAGGCTCATTGTGGATGAATACGGCAGGATACGAGCGGTGACTGTCATCGATAACGACCAGCTCTACATCACCACATTCAACACTGACGGTCGGCGTTGAAATGGTCGGGTGATGAGAAGTCAGACGCATAAGCGGCGGCGTGTTTTTTACTGAACGACGAGAAGGTCTTTATTAGCAGCAGCATAAGAGTTATAATTGCGGCACGTAATGTCAAATAAACAAAATCAAGTGAATTGGCTGCAAGCCAGTGTCGTCGGAATCTGCCGGGCGAGTGCATTTTGCGTTTATCGCGATCTTGGCGGCGCAAATCGTGGGTCATGATGCTTGGGTCAGTACCGGATATGGTGTTACACCGCTGGCAGAGCGGCTCGCTCGGACTTTTTGTGCGGTAACAGTGGTGTGGTATTTAGCAAAAGTGCTAAAAAAGCGCAGCGTAGCTTTGTATAACGGTAGTTCCGCGCTCATTATGGCTGATCTCCTGTCGTATTGTTTTATGTATATTTTCAGCGCGGGATGGCCAGTCGGGCAGTTGTCTGTATTTGATACCAATTATTGTGTCAATGCTACTGCTTAGTAGATCGGCAATATTTGCCACCGCTGCATTAGCGGTCGCTGCCTATGTCACAACTGCAGTGGCCTATTTTGTCATGAATTTTAACGGAGGGCTACAAAAAGGTAGAGCTATACGGCGAAGTCGGCTTTTATGCGGCTTTGTTTTTAATTGTCGCTTCACTACTATGGGTAATTATTAGGCCAAAAAGATGATTGATATTAGCGACGAAGCGTTTGAAAAGATGGTCACGGATGCTATTGATGATATTCCGGAGCATCACCGGGAACTTTATCAAGAATGTTGGCTTTGTGGTTGAGGACGAACCGTCACCTGAGCAACGCGAGCGGCTGCATCTTCATCACGGTGTCACGTTATTTGGGCTATACGAAGGAGTGCCGTTGACACAGCGCAACAATAACTACAGCGGCGTACTGCCAGAATAAAATAACGATATTTAAACGACCCATGCAACACCCAGGCGTGGACATACGAGGAATTCAGAAAAACCGTAAAGACACTGTTTGGCACGAGGTGGCGCACTACTTTGGCTTGGATCACGACAGGATTTATCGATTAGAAGGTAAAGACAGAAAACATTAGTCTGTGCCGGTGTTTGTTCTAGTCAGAGAAAACGCGCTAAAATGCTTGCTGATTACACAAAATAAATAATAAACATGACAAAAAATCACTATATTCGGTTTAGGCCAGGGGCAGACACTACAGCTTTTCATGGCGATGATTCTGTTTGTGGCCTCGGCTGCGGTGGCGTAGTGGCGGTAATTTGCCGTTGTGGGAAGAAGCCGCCTTTTGGACATTCTATAATCTGCCGAATTTTGTCGAGCCCTACTTGCTGGCAATCGCCCAACTGGGGAAGATTTCTGCATCATCCGGAGCTCTGGCAATTTTTTACGCCGTATATCGGCGCTATGGGGAATATTATTGAAGCTCCTATTAAGCGGCTGTTTGGCTTATGTGGCGTCGGGTGTAGCAGAAGATTTATCGGGGCGTGGACGGCGGCCTGTGAATTCTTCAGCGATTTAGTGGTGCGTGACTATATAGTGCGTGGCTTGGGCTTTCCTTCCTTTGGGCATGCGGCGTTAGCAACGGCTACTAGCCGTCACTTTTATCGACCGTGCTGCCGCGAAAGCACGAATGGTGGGTTACTGACTGGTGTTAATCGGTGGCGTAAGTATCTCTCGTGTATTTTTAGGCGTTCACTTACCGATGGACGTGGTTGGCGGTATTGCTGTGGGCTGGGCTTGTGGCGAGGTGTTTAAATATGTGGATATTGTTGATAAGACCAAGCATCCAAAACCAGGGATAACCGACAAGTTAAGGAAGAAAAAAGGCAAGGCTAAAAAGAGCTCAAAACGTAAGCAAAAAGGCTTGAAGGCTAAAAAATAAGGGCGTATTATATGGGTGGAAGTGTGAGGCTTCCATTGACCCTAGGCGCACGCCTGGGGTCTAAAAATTTGAGAGGAGGTGATTCCTCCTCTCAACGCGCAGGGAAAATGAAGTACATTTTCTCTGGCTGCTCTCCTCCCAATATGGACATACTTTCAGCGAAGTAAATCCGCATGAAAGATGGATTTGATAATGAGTACGGCTCTGTTGTTGCTCGCAAAGAAATCCGCTTATACACCCAAGCGCAAACGCCAAAACTCCGAGTTACGCTCACATACGGAGCCAAAAACCGCAGACCACACGTCGTTAATGAGTAAATTTTCTCTTGCTGCTCTCCCTCGAACTTAACATGCATTTAGCGAAATAAACTCGCAAAAAGCATAAATTAATTAATCCGAGTAATAACTTTGCCTAATTTACTGGCAGGAGTGGCAGAGGCCGCGGATTTCTAGTTGGTGATCGGTTGCTTTAAAGCCTCTTGTAGTGCCGAGTCTATCAAGGTTTGCCTCTAGGGCTTCGTCTTCTGGCAGTGCTGTAATGCTACCGCATTTTAGACAAGTTAAGTGATGATGATGGTGATGGAACTTGTCGGTCAACTCCAACTTGGAGTGCCATCCGAGTTGTAGCCGGGTGATTATGCCAAGACGTTCAAAAACACGAATATTGCGATACACAGTTGCCTGATCTTGTCGAGGTAGAAGCTTGATAAGGTCACGTATAGTCAGTGCATTATGCTTCTGCATGATAAAAAATAATCGCATACGCTGCTTGGTTACGAAGTGACCGTGACTCTTGAGAGTCTTTTTGAATGACAAGAATTCCTGATTCATATAGGCGATTTTACGACAAATTGCGAATTATTTGCAAATCATATGTAAGCGGTCGTAAACTAGGGCCAGTACATAAGCAAATAAATTATTATTACAAACATATAGATTGGACTATTCATGGCGACATATTGGCACATTATATTTTTCTCATTAATCGGCGGGATTTTCTCATTAATCGGCGGTATATTACTGCTGAAAAGTAAAAAATCTGCAGATAAGTTAGCGTTTTATGCCACACCATTTGCGGCCGGAGCTTTGTTGGCTGCGGTGTTCCTAGATTTATTAAAAGAAGGTATACACGAAGGCGAAGGCGATACAGTAATGCTCGCCGCTTTATCCGGCGTATTATTATTTTTCCTTGCTGAGCGGTTTTTGCGCTGGTTTCATCACCACCACTCTCATGAGGAGGAAGAAACTGCCAATAAATCTCTGATTATTGTTGGGGATACAATGCATAATGCACTTGATGGCGTAGCTATTACGGCTGGATTTTTGATAAGCGTCCCGACTGGTATTGTGACGACTATTGCAGTTGCGGCACACGAAATACCTCAAGAAATTGGCGACTTCGGCTTATTGCTTAAGAAAGGTATGCGCCGCCGCAACGTGCTCATTGTCAATGTTTTAAGTGCGCTGGCTACCACCGCGGCTGCAGTACTCACCTTCGCACTTGGCAGCGAAGAAGTGCTACCGATTGGTATATTGCTGGGGTTAAGCGCTGGGTTCTTGCTCTACATTGCGACCAGTGACATTATTCCGTCAATTCACGCACATGCCGCTAAGAAAAAACTACTTGATGTACAACCACTCCTGTTGCTTTTTGGGGTGTTGGTCGTCGGACTCATCATCAACATTGCGCATGATTACATTGACGCTGGACATGATCATGGTCATGAGGAAGAGAGTTCTACTACGCACATGGAGCAGAGTCACGGTGAGGCAATTGAAATTGCTGATGAATCCCTCGTACCTACGCTAGAACTAGAGCTACTAGATGACAACAAGCAAGGATACAACCTTCATATTGAAACGACCAACTTTACTTTTAGTGGCGAGCATGTAGGCGAAGAGCCGGAAATTGGCGAAGGTCACGCACACATTTACGTCAATGGAGAAAAGATTAGTCGCATCTACACCGATGTAGTGCATCTACCTGACGTACATGAAGGCGATAAAGTCCGTGTCACGCTTAATGCTCATGATCACAGCGAGTTTGCGCATGACGGCGAAATAATTTCCGCAACGACCACAGCCGGTGATGATCACTCTCATGACGCGGAAGACGACCACGGACATTAGCATGAGCGGCGTTGGTTGCGTTACAATGTAAGTATGGAAATTGCGATTGTTGTTTTGGGGTTGGTGGTTGTAGTTCTTTTGGCGGTGCTTATAAAAAAATCGACCTCTCAGGCTGATCAAGGTAGTACTATGATGCTTAAACAAGATCTGACAACGCTAAGTGAAAACGTCCAACAGTTAAAAGAAGGCTTGCATACTCAATTAAACGATCGTCTAGACAAAAGTAGTCAACAGATGGCTCGTCAATACGAGCAAAGTGCTGGGATTATTAAGGATGTGACAGAAAAGCTCACGGCGCTCGAAAAAACCAATCAACAAGTCGGCGATATTGCCGGTGAGCTTAAGGTGTTACAAAACGTGCTGACGAATCCTAAGCAGCGCGGCGGAGTCGGAGAATATTATTTACAAACCGTTTTAGAGAACGTTATGGCTCCCAGCCAGTTCAAGCTGCAATACGCGTTCAAGGATGGCGAAATTGTTGATGCGGCTATATTTATAGATAAAAAAATTCTCACGGTTGATTCAAAATTCTCACTAGAAAATTATAATCGGCTAATTGACGAAAAAGATAAGTCTAAGCGTGAGGCAATCGTGCGCTCGTTTAAAGCTGATCTAAAGAACCGAATTGACGAGACCGCTAAGTACATCAGGCCTTCAGAAGATACCATGGATTTTGCCTTTATGTTCATACCGAGCGAAGCGATTTATTATGATTTGCTGATAAATAAAATTGGAGCCAGCGGTACCAACGCTCGAGATTTACTGGAATATGCTTTTCGTGAAAAGAGCGTGATAATTGTTAGTCCGACGACGTTCATGGCGTATTTACAGACAGTATTGCAGGGGCTACGGAGTTTGCAGATTGAAGAACAGGCTAAAGATATCCAGCAACGAGTTGGTGATCTTGGCAGGCATATCGGCGCGTATGATACGTTCATGCAAAAGCTCGGTAATAGCTTAGGTACTACTGTCAATCATTACAATACGGCTCACAAAGAGCTTAAGAAAATTGATAAAGACGTAGTGAAAATTGCTGAAGTAAGCCCTAGCGTCGAGCCTTTGTTAATTGATAAACCAAAACAAGACGAAGAACTTTAGCTGTTTTGCAATAAGTCTATAGTTAATGCTGCTGTCCATGAGAAGTTTTCTGCACCAGCCGGTTCTCCATTTAGTGGGTTGAAATATTCACGGAAACCAGCCTGTGCGACCATTTCTAGGGTTGACTCGCGTAGTGCCTCGGCGTGATCTTTAAAGCCGTTCTGCCTCAAACCCTCTATGATAAGCCAATTGGTGTTTACCCAGGTTGGGCCCTGCCAATACCCAGTCGGTTTAAACCAGTCCGAATTGACGGCAACACTTGGCACTGGGTAAGCCGGGCCGTAGAGGTGCTTGTTTTCTAGTTGTTTTACTAGAACATTGGCGCGTTCTTGTGTAATGCAACCAGCGTACAATGGCATAAGTGCGGCAATGCTGGGTTCTTTAATTAGTGTATGTGTTACGAAATTACGTGAGTAATATTGGCTACTGTACGGATCCCAGAGTTGCTCAAGTGCATCCTCGGTCTTTTTCATGCGGTTGCGCAAGTCTTCTGGTATTTCTTTTTTGATTGTTTTGGCCATGTCACACAGGACTTTGTCGGCACGTATGAGAATGCAGTTAAAAGTAAGGTCTTCAATAGAAAAAAGAGCGTGTGTCAAAATGCGACCAATGTCGTACTGTTTGCGGCGTAATCGTCGTTGTGTGCTAAAGAAGGCAAGCGCTTCTAGGGTGCTGAGGCGTTGTTCGGCTGGTATGAGTTTGGTATCACGCCTAAAAAGGGCTATAACTTTATCAAGCCGAAGTTTTTCAACAACCTGAATCCAGAGGGGCATTTGGTGGTCTTTTAGCTCGCGCATCCAAGGCGGTGTGTTGTCTAAGCCAGTTTCCCAGGGGTGGATTTGTAGGGTTAAACCTTCGTTGTGCGGATCACGTTCGTTATGCAGCCACTCATGATACTTAAGAAGTGCCGGGTAAACGGTCTTAAACCAGGTGCGGCGTTCTGGCAGGGATAGTTTTTGCCCAATTTTATAGACTGCTTCGGCTATGACTGGAGGCTGGGTAATGCCACTGGTATTAATATGATCTGGGGCATGCGGATTAACCCAGCTGAGCCAAATGTTACCATCACGGGCGTGTTTGTCGTGCGACATGATCATATTGGGAAGCATTCCGTTGCTCCATTGGCCAGTGAGCAAATGAGTTATTTCGGTTTGGGCGCGCTGCACATCATAGTGTCGCTGGCCGATGGCTATAAAACAACTATCCCAGAGCCATTGATGCGGGTATAACCCCGGTGCAGGTACGGTGTAGTTGCCTTGATCATTGGCCTCAAGAACAGCTTTTGCCGCGTTAAACAAAGAAGGCTGCTCATTCATACCACATAGTATACCTGACATATCTCCATCGCGCCTATGCTTGCGTAACTGGAATTCATCCATATACTACGCGTAAAAGGAGTAACGATGCCATATAACCAAGAAACTGCATCTGAGACTACGCGTTTTGAAAGAATAAATGCTAAACGACACTTAAAGATTATTCGAAAAGCTTTGCTTACCTACCCACGCGAGGACATGGTTGATGTGGGAGTTGATGAATTCAACATTTGTAGCCGTGAAAGACCTTCACGCAACAGAACCAATGAGGTGAGGTTAGGGTTTAACGCATTAAGAGATGGCGTTGCTGTATTCTATGTAACAGAAGAATTTTTAGAGGATAGGTCGCACAGGTTTATTTTCCCTGATGACGGAGAGCCTAGGTATCACCGTGAACCATTTAATGTTGATTGTCAGAAAATGCCATCTAGAGGACTTGATGTCGAAGGGGTGGATCAATTTATTTCGCATAGAGCAGTAATACATGAACTGGACAATATTGCCCCCGAAATAACTTTGCTCAATGAAGGCAACTGGGTAGGATTGACACGTGTACGTGGTCGTTCCGCGCAATGTTAGCGGAAGTTGGTGAAATTTAGTGGAAAGTCAAAATCCTTGGAGCGTAGCAATTTCATAATGGCTTGCAGGTTGTCTTTGCTATTGCTGGTAACTCTAACTTCTTGACCTTGAATCTGAGTCTTTGCCTTGGGGAACTCTTCTCGGATAATCTTGGTAATTTGTTTGGCTTTATCTTGATCGAGTCCCTGGATAAAAGGGACTTCTTTGCTGGTTTTCATATTTGTGGTGACCGACTCTTTTGATGTGTCTAAAACCTTCTGGGATTGATTTCGGGCGCCAAGTTTTTTACGCACAATATCTAGAATGGCATCGATTTGCATATCGCTGTCGCCAATCACTTTTAACCCGGCCTTGTCATCATTGAGCCACTCTACAGTAGCCGGCGTGCCCTTAAAGTCATAGCGGTTTGCCATTTCACGCTGGACTTGGTCAAAAACGTTATTGATTTCTGCCTTGTCGTAGTCTGAGACTATATCTAATGAAAAATTTGCCATACTTCAAGTGTCGCATCACATCGGCCTGCTGTCTAGTAGGTCTGGCCGCTCGCTAATGCTTACGGCACACTGTAGGATTACCCTATAATTGTTCCATTGCCACATGGGATAAATTTCAAGGGGCGAAACGTTTGTGGCATCTGTTATACTACGCAGTAATGAAATACAAGAATAAGAAAATCGCTGATGCTGCCGATTTACTAAAAAAACGGTTGGATAAACTTGAAGATAAAGCCAGTATTTTGAGGGCGACTGAGTTAAAGGCGTTGTATGCTCAGATTCCGACGCTAAAACCAGAAGATAGGGCTGACTTCGGTAAGCAAATAAATGCTTTAAAACAAGAACTTCAAGACTTAGTTGACAGCAAACAGCAAGCATATGACAGTTTGCCGCCGATTGACGTTACCGCTCCATTTGACATAAATACGTCAGAAGACAAAAAACCTCATTTATTGAGCAGCAGTATTGGCAGTAGACATCCGCTTATGACAGAAATGCAGCGGATATTGGATATTTTTTATCGTATGGGTTTTACGGCTGTAGAATCGCGCCAGATTGATGATGATTATCACATGTTTGAGAGTTTAAACTTCCCGGAAAATCATCCAGCGCGTGACGATTACGATACGTTTATGACAGAAGATGGCTTGGTAGCGCCGGCGCATACCAGCACTATGCAAAACCGGGTACTTAAGCGATATAAAAAAGATCTGGAAAAAGGTAACGACATAAGCGTGGTCATTCCTGGACGAGTATTTCGCAACGAAGATTTAGACGCTACTCACGAGCATACCTTCTATCAACTAGAGGGAGTGTACGTAGGTAAGGGAATTCATGCCGGTAATTTGATTGCCACGCTCAAGACATTTTTAGAAACTTACTTTGAACAGGAGCTTAAGGTTAAGACTCAGCCAGTTTATTTCCCTTTTACCGAGCCCAGCTTTGAGTTTGCGATTAGCCGGCCGAAGTCACTGCGTAAAGGTACTGGTACGGAGGATGATGAGTGGCTAGAATTGCTTGGTTGCGGGATGATTCACCCTAATGTGCTAAAAATGGCAGATATTGACCCAGAAGAGTACACCGGGTTTGCTTGGGGGTTTGGTGTCGATCGCTTGGTACTCATGAAATATGGTATCGAGGACATTCGGCACTTTGAGTCAGCAAAACTAGAATTTTTGAGGCAGTTTAGGTAAGGAATGTAATGAAACAAGAAACAAGAAACAAGCAATCGTTTTCGAACTACTTTTTTAAACTATTTTTAAATTCAGGAGATTTACTATGAAGGTCTCTGTTAATTGGTTAAAGCAGTTTACGGATATTGATTTAGCGGTTGATGAATTGGTTAAAAAAATCGGCGCGCAGCTTGGTGCTGTTGAGGAAGTGATTGATATCGGCAAAAAATATCAAGGCATTGTAATTAGTAAAGTTGTGTCATGCGAAAAGCACCCAGATGCCGACAAATTGAGTGTTTGTTTGATAGATGATGGTGGTGTGGTTAAAAACGTAGTACGCGATAAGGACGGCTACGTCCAGGTTGTTTGCGGTGCACCGAATGTGCGTAAAGGATTAACAGTCGCTTGGCTGCCACCTGGAGCAACTGTGCCTAGTTCGGTTGATGACAATCCGTTTGTACTGGGCGCTCGTGAACTACGCGGCGTTATGAGCAACGGCATGATTGCCAGTGGGCACGAGCTAGCTATTAATGATGATCAGGATGGGATCATTGAGCTTGATTCTGAGTTTGCGCCAGGCACTGATTTTGCAGAAGCTTATCAGCTAGATGATTTTATAATTGATATAGAAAATAAAATGTTCACCCACCGTCCAGATTGCTTTGGTATTCTCGGGGTTGCTCGTGAGGTTGCTGGGATTACTGGCACGCAGTTCAAGTCGCCTGATTGGTACCTAACTTCAAACTTCAAAAACCAAAGTTCAAAAACCAAAACGTTGCCACTTGAGGTTGTAAACGAGTCTACCAGGTTGTGTCCGCGGTTTATGGTGGTAGCCATGGATGATGTTGAAGTTAAGCCAAGTTCGTTGATGATCCAGACATTTTTGACCCGAGTTGGTATCAAGCCGATCAATAATATCGTAGACATAACTAACTACCTGATGGTTTTGACTGGCCAACCGTTGCACGCTTATGATTATGATAAGTTGGCAGATAACAAGAAGCAAAACGCAAAAAGTATTGAAGTTCGGGCATCTAAAAAAGGCGAAAGCTTGAAACTACTAAATGGTAAAACCGTTACCTTCGATGATAACGGAACGGTTCTAATAACGGCTGGCGATGTGCCGATTGGGGTCGGTGGTGTGATGGGTGGCTCAGAGACCGAAGTAGACGAGAATACCAAACGTATAGTTGTTGAATGTGCCAATTTTGACATGTACACCATACGTAAAACTAGTATGAAGTACGGCTTGTTCACTGATGCGGTGACTCGTTTTAACAAAGGCCAGAGTCCGCTACAAAACAACATCGTACTACACGAAGCTATGGCGATGGTTTCTAGTATGAGCGGCGGAGTAGTGGCTAGTGATGTTATGGACGAGAAAGCTCAACTAAAAACGCCGATTGGAGTACACGTTCGAGCTGATTTTATTAATACGCGGCTTGGTCTTGATTTAGAAATAGAAGCTATAGCGCAGCTACTGCTAAACGTGGAATTTGACGTTCAAATAAATGGCCCAACACTGGTTGTGACTCCGCCGTTTTGGCGCACAGATATTGAAATACCGGAAGACGTAGTTGAAGAAATCGGTAGGCTCTACGGCTACGACAAGCTTCCGCTTGAGCTGCCAAAACGTCGTATTTCTCCAGCCGTTCGTAATAGTTTGCTGGAACTAAAAGACCAAGTTCGTCACAACCTATCTAGAGCCGGTGCAAATGAAGTTTTGACCTATAGTTTTGTGCATGGTGATCTGCTAGATAAGGTTGGGCAAGACAAGCAAGAGTCGTTTAAGCTAAGTAATGCGCTTAGCCCAGATTTGCAGCATTATAGGCAAAGTTTGACTCCTAGTATATTGGAGCGAGTTCACGCAAACATAAAGACCGGTTATGGTGAGTTTGCTATGTTTGAACTTGGTAAAGGCCACATAAAGGGGTTGCAGGATGAGTCAGAGCCAGAAGTACCAGCTGAGGTGCAGTTGGTATCTATGGTTTTTGCAGCAGACCAAAAAACACACAAGAGTAAATACAGCGGCGCAGCTTATTATCAGGCACTCCGCTACGCTAGAGAGCTTTTGTCAATTTTTAACATTGATTATCTATTGCAGCCAGGTGAAGGTCTCGAGTTGAGTGGCAACGGCGAAGTTCAGGTTTGGGCGCCTTATGAAAAGAGTAGGTCGGCTCGCATAACCAACAAGGACGGCCTGAATCTCGGTGTGGTAGGCGAGTTTAGCGCAAACGTACGCCGTGAACTTAAATTACCGAGTTTTACCGCTGGATTTGAAATAAAACTAGATGTACTTAAACAGGCCGCTCAGCCGGGTAAGTATACCGCTTTATCTAAGTTTCCGAGAGTACAGCAAGATATGACGTTGCGTGTACCGTCAAAAGCGACTTTTGAGCAGGTAGATGCCGTTGTGAGGGAAGCATTGCCTACTGAAACGGAAGCAGAACACAGGACTATTACCTATGAGCCATTGAGTGTATATCAGAAGAAAGGCGACTCGCAAAAAAATGTTAGCTTTAGATTTTCTGTTGTCTCTCATGAACGAACCATGGTGGCGCAAGAAGTTAATAAATTATTAGATGAAGTCGCTCAAGAAGCCAAGGCTAAACTTGGCGCAAAACGGGTTTAGGTATTATTTACTTACGCCTAAAAGGTCGTAGATTATTGGTTTAATAGATTAAACATCAAAACGCTATGCTTGAAATTTTGTCTAAAAGGGTGTATCTTATTTTTGCTTTGCTTGAGAGGCAATTAACTCTCGCAATCGCACACCGGCAGGTGTAATGAAAAATCTCGTTTTTCGAGAACAGTTTAGTGTGAAGAGGCTTTTAGCTGCTGGGAACCCCCGGCTAGAAGCTAACGACTCATGCTTGGACTGCTCTCGGTTACCGGGAGGGAAGTGTTATGCAGCGATAACCGATCACTGACTATGGTAGTCGGATCGGAGCTCGGCGGAACCCCACGAGCTGTCGCGCAGCATCGCTTCCCTCCCGAGTTCGATCAGCGCATGCGCTGACAACTACGGGCAGGGGTGAAACCTACTCGGTTCTTGGCCAGAAGGCTCCCGCCACCTTTTGGCCAAGGTCTTCGGACTCACCCCTGCCTGTCCAATCTAGTGCGATAATATATCCGCACTAAAAAGATGTGGGAGCGAGAGAGAGGCAAGCGTCCTCACAAGCCGCCAGGCGCTTGAGTTCCGGTCGTTGTATGACCGTTGAACGCAGCCAAAAAAAACGGCTGAACCTCTCTCCGCTCCCACACCCAATCATTACACCTGCTATACTCTCTATTTTTCATTAGTCGTGAGCTGTTCATGGGTTGCGAAAAGTAGAAAGTGGTTAACAGAGGCGCAATTGAGTGATAAGCTAGACCAGTGAAAAATGTGTTTCGGATTTTGGCAACGGCTCGTGAGCTGTGGCGATATTACTTAGTCATAAGTATTTTTACGATTGGTCTAAGCCTTCTTACTTTATTGCAACCGTTTCTAAGCGGATTGGCAATAGACGAGGTAAGCAAAGGCACGGACGCGAGTATTCGGTTTGTTGCTATGGTTGCGGTCGTCATATTTTTGTTAGATTTGGCGCAAACGCTGTTTGGTAATATCAGCGGGTATATCGGAGATCAAATGGCGGCTAAGCTAAATCGGATATTAAGCTGGCGCTATTATCAACATTTACTTACTTTGCCCCAACAGTATTTTGATACCGAGTTATCTGGCAAAATAATCAATCGACTTAATCGATCAATTAATCAGATAACCAATTTCGTGCAGATGCTTAGTAATAACTTTCTGCAATTTATTTTCACTACAGTGTTCTCGCTCATCGCAGTAGCGCTTTATAGTTGGCAGGTTGCGTTGATGTTGTTTACGCTGTACCCGATTTATATCTTTTTAACGTTTAGAAGTAGCAGTAAATGGCAGCGTTATCAAGTAAAGAAAAACCGTCACCTTGATATTGCGAGCGGCAGGTTTGCAGAAGCAGTAAGCCAAATAAAGGTAGTAAAAAGTTTTATATCAGAGAAACGTGAACTCGGCTTTTTTAGCAAACATTTTAGAACCATGATTGCTACAAATAAGCCGCAATCGAAATTTTGGCATACCAGAGACGTTCAACGGCGGATTATCTTAAACGTTATCTTCTTGTTTGTGTATATGTTTATTTTTGTACGAGCGGCGCAAGGTGTGTTTTCTCCGGGACAAGCCGTAGCGTTGATTCTTTATGCCATGCAAATACGTATTCCTATCTTCACGATAAGTTTCCTTGTCGAAAACACGCAACGGGCAATTGCCGATAGTAAAGATTACTTTGAAATAATGAACGTTGAACCCGATATTCAAGATATTGCCGGCGCATCTGCTCTACGAGTTCATAAAGGTGAAATTGTGTTTAGTGATGTAAGTTTTGGTTATGATAAAAAACCGGTTCTCAAAGATATAAACTTAACTATAAAACCTGATACCAAAGTTGCGTTAGTCGGCGAAAGCGGTGAAGGGAAAACGACTCTGACGAATATCTTGTTACGTCTGTATGAGCCACAAAAAGGTTCGATTGAGATTGATAATCAAGACATTTGCCGCGTAACTCAAAAATCGTTACGGCAGAATATAGGCGTCGTATTCCAGGATCCGTCGTTGTTTTCTGGAACTATACGCGAGAACATAACCTATGGTAACCCTAAAGCCAGCCTTGAGGATGTTAAAGCAGCTGCCAGGGCGGCCAACGCACACGAGTTTATAGAAAAATTAGACAAACAATATAATGCAGAAATTGGTGAGCATGGCTTGAAGTTATCGGGCGGACAGAAACAGCGGATTGCCATTGCTCGGGCACTACTCAAAGACGCTCCAATTTTAATACTTGACGAAGCCACAAGTAGCTTAGATAGCCGTAGCGAACAGATGGTACAAGAAGCGTTGGAGCGATTAATGAAAGGACGCACTACGATTATCATCGCACACAGGTTAAGCACGATTAGTCATGTCGATCAAATTATTACGTTTAAAGGTGGCATGATTGATGAGATCGGATCGCCGAGCGAGTTGTCAAAAAGCGGCGGTATTTATGAACAGCTGTTAACGTATCAGCAGGGTAAAACCGACACTTCCAAGAAAAAATTGAAAAAGTACGAAATAACGACGTAGTTATAAAGGCTAATCATGAAATGGACACTAATGAAGAAACAACGACGTAACACTTCAGCCAACGATACAAAAGTTGTAAAGCTCAGTTTGTTGTTTTTTGACTGGTTTAAGTCAACGTTTGTTATTTGGGTTTGTCTAGTTGTGTTGGGCGTATTAGCCTACGTTGTGTTTTTACCGCGGGAAGGGTTCCCGGCTATTCAGGCACCGTACGGGTTGGCGACGGGGAGCTATCTTGTACAGAACGCTGAAGAAGTAGATAGCAAGATAACCAAACCTGCCTCTGATGTATTACAGGATGTTGCGGGCGTGGAATCTGTGCGCACTCAAGCTGACGACAGTTTCTTTACGATAATTGCTCAGTTTGAAGAAGGGACTTCTAGTGAAGCTGGTACAAAACGAATGCGTGAAGCTATTGAAACAGCCGGCTTTATGCCAGAAGAAGCCACGGTTGACTATACCGTTATAGCTCCGGCTCTGTATCTCAATAAGTACGACATGACTTTGTCGGTATATAGTCCAGACAACGGAGACGTTTCAAAATTACAAGCCGCTTCTGCTCAGGCTTCTCGGGAGCTGACAGCATACGATGCAATTGAAACAGCAGAGATACAAGAACAATTCTCTACCGGAACTAACCCCCAAACCGGCCAGGAAATTACACGACAGTCGAGCTTTGACCGTATAGGCATCGCAGAAAATAACGAGCTGGAATTTTACCCCGCGTTTACTATAGGTATCGTTGGCAATGACAATCTTGATGTGATTGAACTTTCTGATGCAGTGCGAAGCGCGATTAACCAGATAGAGGTAGGAGATTCCAGCAATACCTATGAGATTGCTGTGTCAGGTGATTTTGCGCCATCAATTACGACTCAGATTGCTAGCCTGGAGTCGAATATGGTGAGTGGTTTAGTCGCAATAGTTGTGATTAGTTTCTTGTTAATATCGTGGCGGGCTTCGCTTATTACGGCGTTGTTTATGACTAGTGTCATGATGACGACGTTGCTAGTTTTGTGGCTTGTCGGCTATACATTAAATACAATCAGCTTGTTTGCACTAGTGTTGGCGCTCGGTTTATTTGTCGACGATGCGACAATTGTCGTGGAGGCAGTAGACGCTGCTAGGCGTAAAGGTAAAGACAAGCGAGAAGTCGTTCGGCAGGCAATCAAGAAAGTAGCCGCTGCAAGTATTGCCGGTACGCTCACCACGGTGCTTGTTTTCGCGCCATTGGTGTTTATAACTGGTATTTTAGGTGAATTTATACAGATCTTACCGATTACTATAATTGTTGCGCTAGTAAGTTCGCTTGTTTTGTCATTGACGTTGATACCGTTTTTATCGCGTTTTGTATTGTTGCGCGGGCGCCGACAAGCTACAGGCTTGAGTCCGATTGTCAGGGCAGAAAGTTTTTTGGCAGCAAAACTAGCCCAAACTCCCCTAATCTTAAATAGAAGCCGCAAAAAAGGTGTAGCGATCGCCAGTGTTTTTGTTGTATTGAGCATATTTATTATTGCGGCTGGAGGCTACTATGGCGGACAGCTTAAATTCAATATTTTTCCAGAGACAAGTGACGCTGATCAGCTAAGTTTGTCTATTAATTATAACCAAGCTACGTCGGTCGAAGAGTCAATTGAGGTGTCTAAGAGGATAGAGACTACTGTTCAGCAAAAAATAGGCGAGCACGTCAGGTTGGCTAGTTATGGCGCATATAGCCAGCCCTCACAAAGATCAGCCACAATGTTTATTGAACTTGAGCCGTTTACACAACGGACAACAACATCACAAGAAATGATCGGTGATCTTGAACTAGCTTTTGAGGAGTTTTCGTCAGCGCAAGTACAAGTAAATCAGATTGACGCTGGGCCGCCATCGGTGGAATTTCCTTTTGCTGCTCAGGTTTACGCCGAAGATAAACAGGGTTCAGCCGAACTAGCGCGAGATATTGCGGAGTTTTTAGAAGATCGTGATATTTCACGGCCTGACGGTTCGACGGCACGGATTATTAATACCGAGATAGCTCACACGGATAGAATTGTACGGCGTGATGGGGATCGGTTTGTACGTATTGGTGCGGCGTTTGACGCTAGTGATACAACGGCTCTTGTCCAAGCAACACAAAAAGCAGTGGAGCGTGAATTCGACGCCGACAAATTGCGTTCAGACTATGGCGTCGAGCCTCAGTCGCTTCAGTTTGATTTTGGCCAGGAATCGCAGAACCAGGAGTCATTCTCGTCACTACTACTCATAGGTCCTTTATCTGTGCTTGCTATGTTCCTGCTTTTAGCAGTTCAGTTTCGCTCACTATTGCAACCCTTACTCATATTTATGGCCATACCTTTTAGCTTGTTTGGGGTGACCTATGGCTTGTATGCAACAAATAACCCGATTAGCTTCTTTACGATGATTGGGTTTTTCGGGCTGCTTGGGATTGCAGTCAACAACACGATACTTTTAACTGACTACGCAAACCAAGAACGTCGTGCTGGTAAATCATTAGCTGTCGCGGTCAGTGAAGCTACTCGTCAGCGTTTCCGGCCGCTCGTCGTCACATCGCTTACAACGATTGCTGCGTTGACGCCGTTAGCTTTATCAGATCCGTTTTGGGAGCCGTTGGCGGTGACAATAATATTCGGACTAATATCTAGCACATTTTTAGTGATTATTGCATTCCCTTACTACTACTTAATTGCTGAATATGTACGGCAACGCATAAGCCGCCGACGTGTGATTTTTTGGCTTATTGGGCTAGCTACGGTTATCGGTATTGCTTTTCTGATAAACGCTTTGGTAGTACCATTAGTATGTATTTATATACTTGTTTCTATAGCATTAAACCGTTTCTGGAGGATGATGTAATATGCGCCGAGCTGTCCGAGCTATAATCATTAAAGACAAGAAGTTGCTGGTAATGCACCGCAACAAGTTTGGTGATGAGTATGACACTTTGCCGGGTGGCAACGTAGAAGTTGGCGAGACTCTGGAAGAGGCACTCAGGCGTGAAGTAACTGAAGAAACAATGGTTAATTTTGATGGTGAGCGACTGGTCTTTTTAGAGCATGCCGGTCATCCGTACGGTGATCAATATGTGTATCTTTGTAAGTATCAATCGGGAGAGCCGCAACTACATCCGGATTCCGAAGAAGAGCAGATTAATCGGCTCGGCAAGAACTTGTACCGGCCGGCCTGGCTGGCTTTGTCGGACTTGCCCACTTCGCCGTTTTTATCAAAAAAACTAAAAGAACATATACTCCACGGCGTTGAACATGGTTGGCCAAAAAAGTCGCTGGAATTCAAATCCTAGAATAGCTATACTGCCTACATTATAGGTGAGTAATTATAGATTGATTTTTGGGAGCGCAGGAGCGCAAACGCAATCTTAGTCAAGCTAAGTCGCCCAATGCGGGTACTATTAAAAGAGAACTATAGGGGGTAAAATGACAAAATCAAAACGAATTTTTACGATTGTATTAGCGTTCGTATTCCTAATTACATCAGTTGCATTTACAGCACTGGTTATTCTTCAAACAACAAGAGACGATCAAGATCCAAGCTCTAACGAACTTGACTCATCCGATATTGAGCAACTCCAAAATAATCAACCACAGGAGGGCATGTTACAGGGTACACAGCTAGAGGGATTTGAACCGATCGAAGACGTCAGTGAGCTGCAAGTCATAGATATTGAGGAAGGAAATGGCGAAGAAGTACAGCCTGGTGCGGGTGTGACCGCACATTATACCGGGGCAATTGCCAGTACGGGAGTTATATTCCAAAGTTCTTATGACACCGGGCAAGCTGTACCGTTTAGCTTGGACGGCGTTATTGAGGGCTGGACAGAAGGCGTACCAGGTATGAAGGTTGGGGGTAAACGTCGATTAGTCATCCCGGCAGCTCAAGCGTATGGTAACCAGTCGCCATCGCCAGATGTACCAGCAAACTCAGATCTAGTGTTTGATATTGAAGTGTTAGAGGTAGAGCAATAAAAAGAAAGGAAAATGCAAAAAAACACAACATGTATAGTATTGCATAAGCACGTATACGCTATATATAATAGACAAGACAATCACAAAAATAAGAACGAAAGGTTTCATAAAATGCCAAAAAACATCACTATTTTTACAACCAACACCTGCGCTTACTGCGTTATGGTAAAAAAATGGTTAAATGCCAAAGGGTTTAGTTACGAGGAGGTGAATCTTGATCAGGATCCATCACGTCAGTCTGAGGCTTTGGAGCTTAGCGGGGCTTTGACTGTGCCGGTTACGGTTGTTACGAAAGCTGATGATAGCCGGGATGTTATAGTCGGGTATAACCTTTCTCAGCTTGCTCCAGCAGTCTCTTAGAGTCTAAGGCTCGGACTGCTATACTGATAAATGATGAGCAGGCTGTTGTTTGGCTGTAGTCCGGACAGACAAGCAGGTAATAATGAAAAAAGGGATGACTAAGATATGGCTGAACGAGAGATACATGATGTAGTGATTGTAGGAGCTGGTCCTGCGGCACTCAGCGCGGCGATTTATACAACACGCGAAGACATCGATACGGTGATTTATGAAAAAGGCGTCATTGGCGGTTTGGCTGCAGTTACCGATTGGGTAGACAATTATCCTGGTTTTGCTCAGGGTGTGGCTGGAATGGAGCTGGCTGAAAGCCTGCAAAAGCAAGCCGAACGGTTTGGGACTGATATTCGGCTTGGTGAAGTGTTGAGTATTCACGATGAAGGAGAGCTTAAGCGTTTAGAGACGACTGACGGTGAAGTTTACGCGCGAACAATCCTCATTACCACCGGTAGCGATTATAAGAAATTAGGTATACCGGGTGAGTCGGAATATTATGCACGCGGTGTACATTATTGTGCCACGTGCGACGGCGCTTTTTACCGGGATAAACGAGTGGTGGTAGTCGGTGGTGGAAATTCTGCAGTACAAGAAGCTATGTTTTTAACAAAGTTCGTTTCACACATAGATTTGCTTGTTCGTAGCGACAAATTCCGGGCATCTGAAATTCTACAGGAAGAACTCAAGAAACACACTGATAAGATTACGGTGCACTTCAATACGACAACAGACGAGATTATCGGTGAAAACGGCAAAGTTACCAAAGTTGTAGGTACTGACAAAAAGACGAACAAGAAAGTCGAGTTTCCAACAGACGGTGTCTTTGTGTTTATCGGCCTTAAGCCAAATACACAATTTTTAAAAGATTCTGACGTGTTATTGGATGAGATTGGAATGGTAATCACCAATGCGTATTTAGAGACAAACGTCAAAGGCGTATTTGCAGCAGGCGACGTGCGATCCGGTGCGACAATGCAAATTGCCAGTGCGACTGGCGAGGGAGCAACAGCTGCGCTTATGATACGAAAATATCTCGAACCCCATCATATGTAAAATATTGCAAGAATTTTACTATACAAATTAACTGATAATTTATAGTATAAATAAGCAATTAAAGGAGGTGGTGAAATGAGTGGAGAACAGATACTTTTGCTGCATTCCCGAGCTGACAGAGCACTCAGAAGTCTCCTTGAAAATCGACTAGAAAAATCTGGCGTCACAATTATGGAGTGGCTCGTGTTATCGATAATTTCGCGTAGTCCAAAAACTGGATTGAGTATGTCAGAGCTCGCCGCAACGCTCGGCGTAACACTGCCACAGGTAACGGCACTCATGACTGGTGTAGTGAAAAAGAAGTACGTACGTCTAAAAACTCAGCCTAGAGATCGCCGTAGTCGCCATGCACTCCTAACTAGTAAAGGTGCCTCTGTTGCTGAAAATGCGAAAGCTGACATTGACGCCGTTTTGAAAGACACATTAAGCGAAATAACAGCTGATCAGGAAAAAGCATATCTTACGGTGCTTGAACAAATTGCTCGACACAATATTGCTTAAATTGTTTTGGAGTAACCAAGATCAGTTGGTACTGCATTAGTTTATTCGGTGTGGTATCCAGGGAAGTGATCGGCGACGATACGGTATTTTTCTACACCGTTTCTTTGTAGGTTATGTGTTAGGTCTTTGGTAATTTCTTCTGGCCCGGATATAAAGAATACAGTGTTGGGTCGGTTATCGGATAACTCGCTAAGCTTGGTAGCGTCGAGCTTTCCGCTGTATCCTGACCACTTTTTATGCGGTTGAGATAGCACGAGCGTCAGATTTGAAGCGGCGGAAGTTAAAGTGTCTAAAAACACCAGATCTGATTGTTTTCGGGCGGCGTATACTACTTGTATTGTGCGGCGCTCACGGGTGTGCTTGAGCCATGTTAGAATGCTCCGCACAGGCGTTATACCAACACCTATTGCCACAAAGACTAAAGGGATAGTTGAATCTTTTGGGAGTACAAAATCTCCCATCGGTTGACTGATGGTGACATTGTCACCAGGTTTCAGATTAACAAGGGCTTGTTTGTAAGGGCTACTTTTTTCGTGAATTTTTGTGGTGATCGCAATAAGTTCTTCGCTTGGCGAAGAAGAAAGCGTAAACCACCGCTGGTCGTTGTTAAGTCGGTCGGTCTGAGGCAATGTTAAGCCTATAAATTGTCCGGCGTCATACCGAATTCTCTGTGATGGTCTAAACCAAAACGACTGAATGTCATCGGCTAAATGTTCTTTTTTGACAAGTGTTGCTTGCATATATATCTCTACTTTGAGTAGTATAGTTTACTCTAGGCGGCACAACAAACGTTGACACAAGCCTACCAACTAGTGTCGGTAATTGTTTAATTATTTTATAAACTTATCGGGGTTATCGGTGCAAATACCGGCTCTTGGGTAAAAAAGCCTTATAAACCAAAAGGTCAGTCGGTTGTTAACAGTCCATACATATAGATTTAGCTTGTAGTGATTTGCGAGCCAGTAAGTAAGCGGATTAAGAATCCAGAAATTTAGACCTACGCCTTGTAAGCGTAATTTACGAGCTACAGAAATAGCCTCAATTGGATGGTTTTTTTCTAGGAAATACGTGGATAATGTAGGCTCCAATCGTTTAATTAATTTTAGCTCTCGTCGCTTGAAGGAACCTATGCGTATATCTCGGTTAGCTTGATCATATAAGGCATCTGATAATAGTTGAGCGCAGCCAGCCGCTTTAATTTCGATAATGAGTGGTGTGTTACCGGTACATTTAAGAACAGTATCAAGTGTCGGGATGGTCATGCCGCCAATAAGTTTGATGTGTTGAAGTTGCGACAGTGTTAACCTACTGATTTTGCCAGGGTGATTGGCTAACCTGTTTAGGTTTGCGTCGTGAAATACTACAAGATGATTATCTTTGGTTTTGCGGATATCAAATTCAATCGCATCAACTCCAAGCTGCGCGGCGTGAGTAAGGCTCTCAGCGGTGTTTTCCAGTACATTACCTGAAGCACCGCGATGTCCGATGATTTCCATTGGCTTTAGTGTACAATATATATGAAATATACGAAGTAAAAGGAGTAAAAAATGAGCAATGTCAGCTATGGAGATGACGCCCCGAACGTCGTAAATGTAATAATTGAAATTCAAAAAGGCAGCCGTAACAAAATTGAAGTTGATAAAGATACGGGTCGGCTTTTCTTGGATCGTGTAAACGGAACCTTGCTTGGTTATCCAGCAGATTACGGTTATGTACCTGATACACTTTGTGACGACGATGATCCATTAGATGCGTTGCTTATTATTGACGAATCGGTTCCGCACGGCGTGGTGGTTCCGAGCCGGCCGATTGGTGTCTTATATTTTGAAGATGACGGCGAAATGGACGAGAAACTTATTTGTGTACCGGCTGACGACATCAGCAAGGATCATATTAAAACGCTCGATGATCTTGGAGAAGCTTTTAAAAAGAACATCGAGCACTTTTATTCACACTATAAAGACTGGAAGAAGAACTGGAAGGGTGTTAGCGCAGAATTGAAAGGTTGGGGCGACCCATCAGATGCCAAGAAAGTCATACAAGACTCCATAGCACGCGTAAAATAGTGAATACAACTTGATATTACTCAAGCATAACCGTTACAATACCACTTGAAGTTATACAACAACTACAGGGGGTATATGTGAAGACGCGAGTAGCAATTAATGGATTTGGCCGGATCGGACGAAACGCCTTTAAGGTTGCGTTTGAACGGGCGGATATGGAAGTGGTCGCTATCAACGATTTAACGGACACGAAGACACTAGCACACTTATTGAAACACGACAGCAATTACGGAACTTATCAGCACGAAGTCGACTTTGACGATAAGGGTATTATTGTCAAAGGAAAACATATAAACGTGTTGGCACAAAAAGATCCGGCCGTACTTCCTTGGGAAGAGTATAAAGTCGATGTGGTGATCGAATCTACTGGGTTTTTCGTAAAACCCGAGCTTGCCAAAGCGCACATTGATGCCGGGGCAAAGAAGGTCGTCATAAGTGCACCAGCCAAGGGCGAGGGCGCAACAACAATTGTGCTTGGCGTAAACGAGGATAAGCTCGAGACGGCTGAAGATGTTATTAGCAATGCTTCCTGTACCACCAACTGCATCACACCAGTTGCTGCAGTAATTGAAAACAATTTTGGCATAGATAAAGCCATGATGACTACAGTGCACAGCTATACCGCCAGCCAAAATTTGCAGGACGCTCCTTCTAAGGATTTGCGCACTGCTCGAAACGCTGCTGAAAATATCGTTCCTACCACAACCGGTGCATCAATTGCAGCCGGTAAAGCATTGCCAGCATTGGAAGGTATATTTGGCGGCATGAGCGTCCGCGTACCTACACCAGTTGTTTCGCTTAGTGATTTTGTGATTATTACTAAAAAACAGGTGACAGTCGAGGAAGTGAATGAGGCTTTCAAGAAAGCTGTCGAAGAGCCATATTATCAGGGGGTTCTAGCGGTTACTGAGGAAGAATTAGTCAGCAGTGATTTTATCGGCAATAGTCACTCTGCCATTGTTGATCTTAACCTGACTGCAGTTGTCGGTGACAATATGCTTAAAGTAGTTGCTTGGTATGACAACGAATGGGGTTACAGTAACCGTTTGGTAGAAGTTGTAGCTGACACCGGCCGCATGTTACATAAGAAGTAGAGTCATGAGATTAGAGACTAGAGATCAGGAAAAAGACAAGAAAATTCCCGGAAGACCAGCCGGATTCTCTAGACTCTTGTCTCCATTCTCTTGCCTCCAGCTTTCAGGAGGCAAAGCCTCATGAAAATTTACGTGGGTGCCGATCACAATGGCTACAGATTAAAGGAATTATTAGAGAAGCATTTAAACAGACTTGGGTATGATGTAGCCGACGATGGCGATAAAAAAATGGATCCGGCTGATGATTTTCCAGTTTTTGCACAGAAGGTTGTAAAAGATGTCCTTAGCGCTGACGACAAAGATGCCAGAGGTATATTACTGTGTGGCAGTGGACAGGGTATGTGTATGACGGCAAATCGCTTTAAGGGTATTCGGGCAGCTTTATTGTTTGACTATGAATCGGCTCGATCTTCACGGAATGACGACAACAGTAATATTGCTTGTTTGCCGGCTAATTCGTTAGAACCAGCAGAAGCTTTTGATATCTTGGAAACTTGGCTAAATACACCGTTTGAAGGTGCTAGACGGTTTGTCAGGCGTATTCAAGCGATGGATGAGATGAACTAACCATGCCGATTATTTGTCCCGCAATACTAGCCGAAGAACCGCATGCCTTCCGAGAACAAATGGAGCGAGTTGCGCCGTTTGCTCAGCGTGTTCAAATAGATTTGACAGATGGCGAGTTTGCCCCGAGCAGAACTGTGAATATTGAGAATGTTTGGTGGTTAAAAACGGTGATTGCTGATTTACACCTTATGTATAAAAAACCAGCCTTAGTTTTAGATAAGGCAATCAGTCTACAGCCTCATATGATTATCCTGCATGCCGAATCAGAAGGAGATTTCGTAGACATGGCTGAGAAGCTGAGAGATCATCATATTAAGGCAGGCGTGGCTCTACTCCCTGAGACAGAGGTTTCAGATATTGAGCCATCATTGAGCGTAATCGATCATGTCATGATTTTTTCAGGTGATTTAGGCCGTTTTGGAGGTCAGCCTGACATGACGTTACTAAAAAAGGTGAAGTCACTCAAGAAACTTAAGCCAGAGCTAGAAATTGGCTGGGATGGTGGAGTAACAACTAAAAATATAAAACAACTTGTTGACGGCGGCATTGATGTGCTTAACGTCGGTGGGTTTATTCAACATGCCAATAACCCTGAACAAGCTTATGGTAAACTAGTAACAGTACTAGAAGCATGAGAGATAGCGTATGACACAAAAATTGACAATTTCCCAGCTTGAAAAAAAAGCGCTCGACGTCCGTAAAGACATTATAAGCATGCTCGAGCATGCTGGTAGTGGTCATAGTGCCGGACCGCTTGGGCTGGCAGATATATTTACTGCATTGTATTTTGACATCCTCAAGCACGATCCTAAAAAACCGGACTGGGATCAAAGGGATATATTGCTATTGAGTAATGGCCATTGCGTACCCGTACGCTACACTGTTATGGCGCATGCCGGGTACTTTGATAAGAAGGAGCTTATGACGCTTCGTCAACTAGGGTCGCGGCTGCAAGGACATCCAGAACGTGAAAAATTGCCAGGCATGGAAAACACTAGCGGGCCATTAGGTTGCGGATTGAGTCAGGCTGCAGGTATGGCACTTGCCATGCGTATGAATCAAGAGCATCATCGTTGGTTGTATGTTGTGATGGGTGATGGCGAGCTAGACGAAGGTAATATATGGGAAGCGGCTATGCTGGCTGCTAAATATCGGTTGAATAATATTATCGGAATTATTGATCGGAACAACATTCAGATCGACGGGCCGACAGAAAACATTATGCCGCTTGAGGAGCTGAAGGCTAAGTGGGAAGCTTTTGGTTGGCATGTAATTGAGATTGACGGGAACAACATAGAGATGGTGATTGATGCGTGTGCTATGGGAAGGGCTGTGGTTGAACAACCAGTAATGATTATCGCGCACACGGTGCCTGGTAAGGGCGTCGGTTTTATGGAATATGATTTTCACTGGCATGGTGCGCCGCCAAATCACGAACAAGCGGTTACTGCGCTGAAAGAACTGCGTACACTAAAAGGGAAAATTAGGGGTGAACATGAGTAGTCGCTCGCATACACGAAATTATGTGCGCTTTTCTGCCGGGAAATCGCTGAAGTCGATTTCTCGGAGAGCGCTAGCAACCCATAATTTCGTTGTACGCTCGCTTGCTCAAAATACAAGGCGTGCGTTTCGCGCAGGTAGTCTTGCGACTACACTGGCTGCACTACACTGGATCCACTTTTTTGACAGTAACTCGCTTAGACAGAATGGGGTGTGTAATGTCTGATTTGCACTTATGCGATATAAGTAAAGAGCTTGAGAATGAGCCAATTCGCAAGGGATTTGGACGTGGCCTTAAACGAGCAGCCCAAATTGATGAGCACGTAGTTGCAGCCTGTGCCGATTTGACTGAATCTACCCAGATGCACTTGTTTCGCGACGCGTTCCCCAATCGGTTTATCGAAGTTGGTGTC
Source organism: Candidatus Saccharibacteria bacterium (assembly GCA_034521515.1). Lineage (NCBI taxonomy): Bacteria > Candidatus Saccharimonadota > Candidatus Saccharimonadota bacterium. Next base: position 30,397 of record JAXHMH010000004.1, read on the forward strand.
GCTGAACAGAATCTTGTGACAGTTGGATCAGGTCTTGCAGCAATGGGGAAAGTCCCGTTCGTAAGCAGTTACGCGGCTTTTAGCCCCGGCAGGAACTGGGAGCAAATCAGAACGACAATTTGCTTGAATAATCAGCCGGTAAATATTGTTGGTTCGCATGCTGGAGTATCGGTGGGACCCGACGGAGCGACCCATCAAATGCTTGAGGATATAGCATTGATGCGAGTGCTGCCAAATATGGTGGTTGTGTCGCCGGCTGATAGCGTAGAAGCCGAAAAGGCAACTTTAGCGCTGGCTGCTGACAAGCGACCGTCGTATCTCCGTTTGGCTCGTGAAGCAACACCAATTATCACCACCGAGAAAACTCCTTTTACTCTTGGTAAGGCGTATGTCATGGCACAAGGTAACGACCTGACAATCATAGCCACCGGTACAATGACGTACCAGTCATTAGCTGCCGCCGAAAAACTGTTTAAAGACGGTATTGACGTTGAAGTTATTCATGTACCGACTATTAAGCCTCTTGATGAAAAGACTATTATAAAAAGTATTAAAAAAACCGGACACGTAATAACAGCTGAAGAAGCGCAAATCAATGGTGGGCTGGGTGGAGCTATTGCAGAGTTTGTTGGCGAAAATCATCCGGTACCACTTAAAAGGCTGGGTATGAAAGATCGTTTTGGGGAATCCGGTAAACCCGATGAGTTGCTGGAACATTTCGGACTAACCGCGAAACATATACGATTTGCAGCCCACCAAATGTTGGATGAAAAATAACTAAAGGGGATATCTGTATGCCATTATCACTAAATCAGATGCGCGAAAATTGTCAAAATGCTAGAGCAGCAATGAACCGCGCTCGAGAAGGAAAATATGCGCTCGGCGCGTTTAATTTGGATAACCAAGAGACGCTCAAAGCGGTTGTTAAAGCGGCTAAAGTTAAGAACGCACCGGTTTTAGTGGAAGTAAGCAATAGCGAGGTTGAGTCACTTGGTCTTGAGAATGTTCGCGATATGGTGGATAACTATAAACATGAGTACGGTGTGGAAATCTACGTAAATCTTGATCATAGTCCGACTGTTGCTGCGGCAATTGCTGGCATAGAGGCCGGCTTTGAATTTATTCACATTGATATATCGCAAGCTCGCAAGGATGCGGCAATCGATGAAATTATTACTGAAACCAAACAGATTGTTGACTATGCTAAGTTAACTGGTGCGTTAGTGGAGAGTGAGCCGCATTACTTTGGTGGAAGCTCCAACCTGCATACCGAAAAGATTAACTACAAAGAGATAAAAGAGACATTCAGTACACCCGAAGGGGCAAAAGCTTTCGTCGACGCGACCGGTATTGATACGTTTGCGGCGGCAGTGGGAAATTTGCACGGGAAGTATCCAGTACCTAAAAAGCTCGATCTAGACTTGCTTAAAGAGATTAGGGGGGCTATTGATTGCAATATTTCGCTACATGGTGGAAGCGGCACGCCTGGGCATTATTTTATTGACGCGGTAAAAATAGGTGTCAGTAAGGTTAATATAAACTCGGATATGCGTATTGCTTATCGCAAGACACTAGAACGCGTGTTAGAGGATAATCCGACAGAGTTCGCGGTTATAAAGTTGATGGATAAAGTTATAGATGCCGTACAGGCAGTTGTGGAAGAAAAAATCGATATGTTTAACGCAAGCGGCAAGGCTGTGATAGACTAGGCTTAAATATGAAAAGGTGGGTATAAAACAAAATGAGTCAATTTGACATTATCAGTGTGGGTGACATCGTTACAGACGCTTTTATTAAGCTATTGGACGATCAGGCGGCATCGTACAAAAATGAACACGGCAAGTGGTTAGCTATGCCATTTGGTAGCAAGCTGCCGTTTGATCATGCTGACATTATCCAGGCGGTCGGTAATGCACCAAATGCGTCGGTTGGTTTTTCTCGTCTTGGACTGAAAAGTGGTTTGGTGTCTAACGTCGGGGGCGACCAGGCAGGTCGGGATATGATTGCAAAACTTACTTCAGAAAAAGTAGATCACAGATTTGTCAGAGTCAACCCAGATATGGATAGCAACTATCACTACATACTTTGGTATAAAGAAGAACGAACTATTTTGATCAAACACGAGGAGTATGACTACCATTGGCCTCAATTTAAGTCAGATGAAACTCCGGAATGGATATACTTTAGCTCAATCAGCCGTAATGCACTTGTTATGCATGACACCATTGCTGAATGGCTTGAGCAAAATCCTGACGTCAAGATGGCATTTCAACCAGGTACGTTTCAGATTGAGATGGGTGCGGGTAGGCTAGCTAACCTATATGCCAAAACTGCGGTACTACTTTTAAATCGTGAAGAAGCGGTTATCGTTTCTGGTGGAAACTATGATGACATTCATGATTTATTTGATCGGTTACACCAACTTGGCCCGCAGGTGGTTGTGATAACTGATGGCCCAGATGGTGCCTACGCCAGCGATGGCGAAGAGCGATATAAAATGCCGGCTTACCCGGATCCAGCACCGCCACTTGAGCGCACCGGTGCCGGTGATGCGTTTTCTTCGGCATTTGTAGCGGCGCTTGTAAAAGGTAATAACATTGAGGGTGCACTGCAGTGGGCTCCGATAAACTCTATGAACGTTGTGCAACACGTTGGAGCGCAGGAAGGGTTATTGAGCGAAGACAAGGTTGAGGAACTATTACAAAGAGCACCTGACTGGTATAAACCTCAAAAGATGTAGCCGTGAGCTGGTTATCCTTTGGTTACGGATTAATAATTCTTATGCTAATCTAGGTAGTAAGTATGTGCCGCATGATTTCTGAATTATTAGACGCCAAGGAGCCGATGTTTAAGTCGGCTTTATCACAGCTTGAACAAGCTACAGGAAACCAAAGTGTTGATGTTCGTCTGACAGCGGAGATTCTCGGAAAAGCACATTTACAGATGAAAAAACTGGGTCTCGATCCGAAGGACACGACCGGTAGAGAGTTATATCAAGCATTGCTTTCTATGGTGAAAAAACATGACGAATTTTTGGCAAAAACAATTGGCGGTAGCGATCCTACCGATGTGCAGGATTTGCTTCCACGATTAAAAAAGGCCGTAGAAAAAACAAAACAACCCAAAAAAGTGTGGGTTTTAAAAACAAGCGTCGCCAAGCGTTTGTTACGAAGCTCGCCGCCAAAACGTGTTATGGAACAGCTGGGGTATAAATCGGTTGATTCTATGATCAAACGTGAGCCAATTATGGAAATTTATGGGGCGTTAAGGTTTGCAGAAGATCCAGATTGGCTTAATCGGTTCCTTGGTAAATATACCCAATTAAGCCCAAGTGATTTTGAGGTTCGTGATATTCAGATCGTTGTCATGGATTCAAAAAAGTGGGGTTCTATTGCCGAGTCTTTTGTACGTAAGAAGCGGCACAACCTTACGCATCTCAAAGAGCTTGGTGTTATTTTAATGCTACCAATGCCAATCCGTCACATGAAAGGCATTACTATTACTGCTTTGCCTCTACTGTTGCATTATATGAATGAAATTAGATTGTACAGTGCTTTTTTTAAGATGCAGCAGGTCAAACCGGATTTTGGCGAAATTCTAGTCGACACACTAATAGCCGATCCTGATCACCATGCTGTTATGGCCGGCCACAAAATACACTGGCGAGTTATACAGAGGTATTTTGGTAAGTTAAAGCATGAACATCACCCGGAAATTTTTGAGCCGCATGTTCAACCTGAAGATTTGCATTGGCGAAAGGCAGAGGAAGTGCTGTATGAGATGGAGCCAGCACTTCATTTTTGGTATGACATGGATTACGTCGCCGTCATGAAAGATGGACAGCCGATGAGCTTTAGCCTTATGGACGTCGCCATCAGCTATGTGAACAACCTGCCGTATGAGGAACGTGCTATTTATCATATGCGAGAGTCGTTGTGGAATGAAATATTTATCAGGTATCTTGGACAAGAGGCGCTTGAATCACAAGTTCTAAAACAATTGGATAACGAAATGATTGATCCTGATGCTCTTGTAATGCAAGCCCGCTAACCGCAAAAGACGTAACTGGCTTGTGCAAGGGCTTTTTGTTTTCTTGATACAATATAACGATGGGCAAGTTTGCAATACAATCTAGCTACAAACCGACAGGTGATCAACCACAAGCGATTGCATCACTTACGGATAAGCTAAAAAGTAACACAAAAGAGCAGGTTTTACTTGGCGTAACCGGTTCCGGAAAAACGTTCACCATGGCTAATGTTATTCAAAATGTCAAAAGACCGACACTGGTTTTGAGTCATAATAAGACATTAGCCGCACAACTTTACAACGAGTTTAAAGCGTTTTTCCCAGATAACGCTGTGCACTACTTTGTTAGTTACTTTGATTATTACCAACCAGAGGCCTATATACCGCGCAGTGACACCTATATTGAAAAAGATAGTCAAATTAACGAAGAGATTGACCGGCTTAGACACGCTGCGACTGATGCATTATTATCTCGACAAGACGTCATAATTGTTGCGAGCGTCAGTTGTATATACGGCATTGGCTCGGTTGAAGATTACGGCGGTTTGTCTATTGAGGTTAAACGAGGCTCGCGGCGAGTTCGTGACAAACTGTTGCGACAGTTAACAGACATCCAATACCAGCGGAACGATATCGATTTCCATCGTGGGACATTTCGGGTTCGCGGCGATGTAGTAGACGTGTTTCCGGCCGGTGAAGAAGTGGCGTACCGGATTGAATTTTTTGGAGATGAAATAGAGCGTATCACCAGACTTGATCCGCTGACCGGTGAACTACTTGCAAGCTTGGAAGACTTAAAAATATTTCCCGGCTCCCACTACGTAACCCCGCACGATAAATTGAAAGTCGCGCTTGGTAAGATTGAGCACGAGCTTGATGAGCGACTTCGTTATTTCAAGAATAACGGGCAGTTATTGGAGGCACAACGCTTACAGCAGCGTACTCGCTTTGATATTGAAATGTTAGAAGAGACAGGTTTTGTAAAGGGTATTGAAAATTACAGTCGATATCTCACGAACCGCGAGCCGGGTGAGCAGCCGGCTACATTGCTCGATTATTTTCCGGATGACTACTTAATGTTTATTGATGAATCGCATATGACGATACCGCAAATCCGCGGCATGTACAATGGTGATCGAGCTCGAAAAGAAGTGTTGGTTGAGCATGGTTTTCGGCTGCCAAGTGCGCTCGATAATCGGCCGCTTACGTTTACCGAATTCGAAAAGCATAAGAACCAAGTGGTGTATGTGAGCGCAACGCCCGCAGACTACGAATTGCAAAGAAGTCCAACACCTGTTCAGCAGGTAATACGCCCAACGGGGCTCACCGATCCGGTAATCGATGTACGGCCTACCGAGGGGCAAGTTGACAACTTGATTGATGAGATTAGAAGTACTGTCTCCAAACGACAACGGGTTCTAGTTACGACTCTTACAAAACGTATGGCAGAAGATCTAACTGAGTATCTGCAGGATATACAGATAAAAGTAACTTACCTTCATAGTGATATTGATACACTGGAACGTACCGATATTTTGCGAGATTTACGGCTAGGTACTTATGATGTTGTGGTCGGCATAAACCTTTTGAGGGAGGGTCTAGATTTGCCAGAAGTAAGTCTGGTGGCTATTTTAGATGCCGACAAGGAAGGCTTTTTACGCAGCGAACAAGCCCTCATTCAGACGGTCGGCCGTGCTGCTCGCCACATTGAAGGCCGGGTGATTATGTACGCCGACTCAATAACTAAAAGCATGAGGCAAACAATAGACGAAACTGACAGACGGCGGGCGATCCAGGAAGCCCACAATAAAAAGCATGGCATCACGCCTAAAGGAATCGCTAAAGCCGTTGGCGAAGGTATGCGTCCGGAGTTACCAGAGGAAGCAAAGAAGGCTAAGCTCGACCTGAAAAAGATACCAAAAGATGAGTACAGTCATCTAATAAAAGACTTAACTGCTCAGATGGATTTGGCGGCAGCAAACCTAGAATTTGAAAAAGCTGCCGAACTTCGGGACATCGTGGACGATATAAAACAGAAGCTATGAAGGGAGCCGCTTTAAATCATGGATTTATATCTTTGGTAGGCGGTGTTATACTAGTCTAAATGGCGAAACTTACTGACGAAGATGTCTTAAAATTGGCTCAGCTTTCACGGTTACGGTTATCACTTGATGACGTGCAGCGTTTTAAGAGTGAAATATCTACAATATTAAGTTACGTTGAACAGTTAAAATCGGTTGATCTTGACGATCTACCTCCGACTGATCAAGTTACTGGCCTCAAGAACGTAACACGACCAGATGTTGTGCGTGACTATAAGGTGGCACCAGAGCAGCTACTAGAAAATGCACCGGCACTTGAAAAAGGCCAGATTAAAGTAAGGAAAGTACTATGAGTGCGCAAGATGATGAGTGGCCGGCAGTAGCCGATATGGCTCGTTTGGTTCAGTCTGGGAAATCAACTGCTTTGAGTTATGTCGAGCGAGCCTTAAAAACTATCAAAGACAAACAAGAGTTTAATGCAGTTATTTCGCTAACGGCTGAGCGCGCAAAAAAACGCGCAAAAATGATTGACAGGCAGGTAAAAAACGGGGAACAGGTTGGTAGGCTAGCGGGCGTGCCGTTTATTGCCAAAGATAATTTCTTGGCCTTTGGGTCAGAAACGACTGCCGGCAGTAATATACTAAAAAACTTTAAAGCGCCATATCAGTCAACTGCAATCGAACGTTTGGAAGAAGAAGGAGCAATTCTAGTCGCTAAAGCAAATCTTGATGCTTTTGCGCATGGCTCCAGTACTGAGAATAGTGATTTTATGACGACCAAAAACCCACACGACAAAACGCGTGTACCCGGTGGTAGTAGTGGAGGATCGGCGGCAGCAGTTGTATTGAATATGGTTCCTTTTTCACTAGGTACTGATACAGGTGGTTCTATACGGTTGCCGGCTGCATTCTGCGGAGCAGTCGGCTATAAGCCGACATACGGCCTAGTTTCAAGAAGTGGAGTCGTCGCAATGGCAAGTAGCACCGATGTTATCGGTCCGCTAGCGAGGACAGTTGATGACGTAGCCTTAGTCTTGGATTGTATGTCTGGAAAAGACGAACTTGATAGCACTACAATCGATAGAGACAAGGATAGTTACGCAACTTTTGATAACAACTCACTGGAGAAAAAAACAATCGGCGTGATTAAGGAGTACTTATCTGAGGATCTCGATCCGCAGATAAAGGCTCGTATCGAGCAAGCAATCGCCAAAATACAAGAAGCTGGCCCCAAAATTAAAGAAGTTAGCCTACCGTCATTACCGTTAGCCTTGGCGGCCTATTACATTATCGTACCAGCAGAAGTAAGTAGTAATCTGAGTCGATACGATGGCCAGCGTTATGGATTTTCCAATCCTGAGGCTACTAATTTGGATGAAAGCTATAGTATGTCGCGCAGCACGGGGTTTGGCGATGAGGCAAAACGCCGGATTATGATAGGTACTTACGTACTTTCCAGTGGATACTACGATGCATATTACAAACGGGCTCAACGTTTGCGAACAAAGTTAATAAACGAGTATAAACAAGTGTTTGATACAGTCGATTTTTTGGTTGGCCCGACTGCTCCGACGACTGCTTTCCCGATTGGAGCGCTTGTAGACGATCCATTACAGATGTACTTGACCGATATAATGACAGTAGCCGCTAACTTAGTCGGAGTTCCGGCTATTAGTATTCCCGCCGGTAAAGTAGACAGTCTGCCAGTCGGGTTACAGCTTGTTGCTCCACAGCAAGCAGATAGAGCACTTCTAAGCTTCACCAAACAGATAGAGGAGGTAGTGCAATGAGCATGGAAGCGATAGTAATTAGTGTATTCACTGCGACTCTAACAACAGTACCGGCTATTCTTATTTACAGGAGGATTCCCAAAAAACTTAAAGTAGAAAAATACCAGGCAAAATGGAAAGAGTTGCAAGCGTTTTGTAAAGATAAAGATACCTGGAAAGAGGCTGTTATTGCAGCTGATGCCTTGTTGGAGGACGCGTTAAAACGACGTAAATTCAAAGGGAGCCGGATGGGGGAGCGACTTGTATCGGCGAAACCAAGACTAACCAATAATGACAGTGCTTGGTACGCACATAATCTATACAAGAAATTAGCTGGCGACCCGGAGTATAAGCTGAAAGAAGATGAAGTAAAAAAAGCCTTGCTTGGTTTTAGGCAAGCTTTACGTGACATAGGAGCCTTACCAGGTGAGCAGCAAAAAAAATAGCAATCAATATCTCCCAAGCATTGGAATCGAGTGCCATGTTCAATTAAAGACGCAAACTAAGTTGTTTGCCGCGATCAATAATGATGCTCGCCAAGCTGCCCCGAATACTCTCATAAGCCATATTTGTCTTGGCATGCCAGGATCATTGCCGGTATTAAATAAACAAGCGGTTAAGTTATCCATTAAAGCGTCGTTTGCGCTTAATACTCCTCCACAAAAACATACCAAATTTGACCGTAAGCACTATTTTTACCCGGATCTCCCTAAGGGCTATCAGATAACCCAGCTGGATGAACCGATCGTACTTGGTGGTCACGTTGATATACCGGTCGAAGGGGATGTTAGGCGGATAGGTATAACCCGAGCTCATCTTGAAGAGGATGCGGGCAAAAACACACACCCTGCCGGTAAAGAATACAGTCTAGTCGACTTAAACAGAGCCGGTACGCCGCTGCTGGAAATTGTTTCTGAACCGGATATGCATAGCGCCGATGAAGCTAGACTATTTGCAAGAGAATTATATCTGCTCATGCGTTATGCGGGAGTAAGCGACGCTGACTTATATCACGGGAATATGCGATTTGACGTTAACGTGAGTCTTAGTGATGATCCGGATCGTCTTGGCACACGGACAGAGACAAAAAATCTCAACAGTTTCCGAAGTGTTGAACGGGCGGTTGAATACGAAATAAAGCGCCAGACAGAACTTCTGGACAAAGGCCAAGTGATAGTCCAGGAGACACGTGGATGGGATGATGCCAAGCAAAAAACTGTCAGCCAACGGGGTAAAGAATTCGCTCACGATTACCGGTATTTCCCAGATCCGGATATACCGCCAATCGTACTGGATAGCGACATGATTGAGGAGGTACGACAGACTATGCCGGTACTTCCCGGAGAGTGGCGCAAACGTCTTTGCGAGTTGGAGCTTGACGCTAGTCAGGTCGAGACGTTATTAGAGGCTGAGATTGATTGGAAAGATAGCAGTTTTCTGGGTCAAATTGCAAAAAATATGAAAGATCCATTATTCGCTAAAACTCTTGCCAACTGGTATGTAAATTTAGAGATCCCACTTCGGCGAGACGAGAGCAAAAGCGTGCAACTTACAGACGATAACGCCCGCGAGCGTTTGTACAAAGAGGTTTATGATCTAATTCAAGATAATAAACTAAGCTCTACAAATGCAAAAGCGCTCATTACCACGGTACTAACATCGGGTGCCGACCCAAAAAATTATGAAAAATATGCAACCGAACAAGGCTTTGTACAAGTGTCTGATGAAGGCGAAATATCTAGTATAGTTAAAAAAGTTATATCTGAGAATAATCAAGCAGCCCTAGATGTCCAGAATGGTGAACTAAAGGCTATTGGTTTTTTGGTTGGTCAGGTCATGAAAGCCTCACAAGGAAAAGCTAATCCTGAAATGGCGCAAAGGTTAATTAAAGAACAATTAGGAGTCGAAAGATGAGTACACACAAAGGTAGACCTGTCAGGAAAGCCGTTATCGCGGCTGCTGGGTTTGGTACGCGGTTTCTGCCGCAAACCAAAGCGATGCCGAAAGAAATGATGCCTTTGATTGATAAGCCGGTCATCCAGTATATCGTTGAAGAACTTGTTGATGCTGGCGTGGAAGACATAGTTATTGTAACTGGTTACCATAAACGTTCAATCGAGGATCATTTTGATAGCATGAGTGCCGACCTACGCGAAAATTTAGAAATGGGCGGAAAGGACAAGTTATTAAAACAAACACAAGGTATATCTGAGCTCGCTAATTTCGCATACATACGTCAAAAAGGGCCTTATGGTAACGGAACTCCAATGTTAAACGCTGAACATCTTATCGGCGACGAACCATTTATCTACACCTGGAGTGATGATTTTTTCGTGGCTCAGCCCAGCAGATTCAAACAAATGATACAAGTACATAAAGAGTATGGCTGTAGTGTTATGAGTGCACTAACTGCGTCTAGTGACAGCGATTATGATCGGTATGGCTTTGCTGCGGGAAACGAAATTAGCCCAGGTGTCATTGATACCACCGATATAGTTGAAAAACCGGGTAAGCAACACGCCCCATCGAATTTAGCTACGGTCAGTGGTTTTTTGTTAACACCAGATGTTTTTCCATATTTACACAAAGCCAGAAACGACCTGCAAAAAGGAAAAGAGTTGTACGGCAATGATGCGATTAAATTAATGATTGACGATGGTAAGCGTGTTTTAACCTACAAAGTTGATAACGGCACTTATTACGATGCTGGTGATAAATTAGGTTACTTGAAAACGATTGTTGATTTTGCAATGGAACACGATGAGTTAAAAAATGACTTTACGAGCTACATAAGAGAAAAATTTAACCGCTAGTATAGCCAGTTAGTGTATACTGGCACTGTATGGATACATCACTACAAATACTTGTAATCATTATTTCCTTGACGCTTGGGGTATTTCTGGTGGTCAGCATTGTAGCAATGGTTAAAGTCGTTAAGCTGGTTAATGTACTTCAACGAATTGCCGAACAAACGGAGAACTTGGTTGAGAAAGCTAATTCTGTGGGCGAAATTCTTAAAAAATCCGCAGGGCCAGTCGCTGTCGGTCGGTTTGTTACACACATTACCAATGCTGTATTGAACAGAGATAAATCTAATAAGAAGAAGGAGCGTTAGTAATGGCAAAAAAACGAGGAAGCAATCTTGCACTAGGAGCAGTTGTCGCTGCTGGGGCAGGCTACGTTGCGGGGCTATTGACTGCACCAAAGAGCGGTAAAGAAACCCGTAAAGATGTAAAAAACGCTGCAAATAAAGCTAGAGCCGAGTCTGAGAAGAAGCTCAAAGAAGCGTATGGAGAGTTGTCAAAACTCGTCACAAGGGCTAAACAAAAATCTACCCTAACTACGGATAAGGCCAAATCCGAGGTAAATAAAGCCGTGGAGCGTGCTCAGGCTGCTATGGATAAAACAGGTGTGCTATTGAGCGCTGTTCGCGAAGGCGAAACCGATGACAAGGAGCTACAAAAAGCAATCAAAGAGGCAAAAGATGCCGCTAAGCACTTGAAAACATACCTTTCTTCAGATGACAGCAAAAACACCGAAAAGTAGCGATTACGAGCGGATTGGCCGCTCAATGATGCAGATTTACGAGGGTGGATACGCCAATCGTAAGCGTATGTATCGAATAACCTTTATTAAAGGTTTACTGGCAGGTTTTGGCAGTGTTATTGGTGCAACGTTAATTGTGGCGATTGTGTTGTGGGTATTGTCTCTTCTAGGGAGTGTTCCGTTTATTGATTCGATCCGAGAAACTATTGAAACCCAGCAGCCGAACGGGTTTTAACTGTTGTAATTATAAACATCGTAACTTTCCTACAAATTGTCTACAATAGGGGCAAGCAGGAGGCTATTTATAGAAGTGAGTTCAAGCATTTCGCCAAAAGATTTCGTTCATCTACATAATCATACACAGTACAGCTTGCTTGACGGACTAACTAAAGTTCCTGAGTTAGTTGAAAGAGTTTCTGAATTAGGTATGGAAGCCGTTGCCATGACTGATCATGGAACGCTTTCCGGCGTGGTCGAATTCTATAAAGTGAGCGGCGACAAAGCAATTAAGCCAGTAATCGGTATGGAAACATATATTGCAGCGCGTAAGCATACAGACAAAGATTCTGCCAAAGATAAACAAAACTACCATTTAATATTGTTAGCCATGAACCAGACAGGTTACCAAAACCTCATGAGGCTGTCTACCATTGCTAACCTTGACGGCATGTATTATAAACCGCGCATTGATCGTGATTTGCTGGAGAAGTACAACGAAGGGCTTATCGTGCTTAGTGGCTGTATTGGAAGCGAACTCGGTGATTCGTTACGTCAGAATCAATACGAGCACGCCAAAAAAACAGCAATATGGTATAAGAAAATTTTTGGAGATAGGTATTATATAGAACTGCAAGATCATGGGCATCCTGATCATCCAAGCAAATGGAATGAGCAAGTAGAGGTAAATACAAAATCTATTGAGTTGGCCGATGAGTTAGATATTGAATGTGTCGTAACTTGTGATGCCCACTATTTAAAAAAAGAGGATAAGGAAGCACATGAGACGCTTCTGTGTGTTCAAACTGGCTCATTTTTAATTGATGAAAAGCGTATGAGTTTGGCGGATTTTGAATTGTATGTATCGGATCCAAAGGACATCATAAAGAGGTGGGGCAAAGATCATCCAAAATCAATAAAAAATACTAGGGCTATAGCTGATCGTTGCCATGTTGAATTGGAACTTGGAAAGATATTGATCCCTAAATTCCCTGTACCTAAAGGATATAGTGAAAAATCCTATCTTGAAAAACTTGTATTTGAAGGGCTCATGCTTAGATATGGCAGAAAAACAGGACTAGGTACAACTAGCTCAAAAACAAACACAATCAAACAGCAGCTACCGGATGAAGTTCGAACTAGAGCCGAGTATGAATTGGGTGTAATTGAGCAGATGGGTTTTAGTGGCTACTTTTTAATTGTGTCCGATTTTATTCTATGGGGAAAACAACAGGGGATTGTGTTTGGCCCAGGAAGAGGGTCTGCGGCAGGTTCAATAATAGCCTACGCTTTAGAAATAACTGAACTAGATCCTTTGGCTTACGATTTGCTGTTCGAACGTTTCTTAAACCCCGATCGTATTAGCATGCCGGATATTGACATTGATATACAAGATAACCGGCGAGACGAAGTTATTCAATACTGCATAGATAAATATGGAGCTGATAAGGTAGCCAATATTGTTACATTTGGCAAGATGGCTGCTAGGAATGCAGTTCGCGACGTATCTCGGGTACTGCAAGTGCCATACGCCGAAGCCGATCGTTTGGCTAAGATGATACCGCCACCTGTACAAGGAAGGCATATTCCCTTGAAAACATCACTGCAAGAAAACGAAGATCTTAAACGTGAGTACGAGACCAATGAAACGGCTGCTAGAGTTTTTGATTTAGCGATTCAACTGGAAGGTACCATTAGGAGTCATGGTGTTCATGCTGCAGGGGTAGTTATTGCGCCGGATGATATTGTCAAGTTTGCTCCACTTGAGATGGCACAAAAAGGAGTTGTATCAACTCAATATCCGATGAATCCAATCGAAGACCTGGGGTTGCTTAAGATGGATTTTTTGGGATTATCCAACCTGACTATAATTCGAAATACCTTACGTATTATCAGGAAAGTTCACGAAACCGAACTGGATTTAAACAAACTACCGTTGGATGATGAAAAGACCTACGAACTCTTGAGCCGCGGCGATACAACCGGTGTTTTTCAGCTAGAATCATCCGGAATGAAACGTTATTTACGAGAACTTAAACCAACCGTATTTGAAGATATCGTTGCCATGTGTGCGCTCTATCGTCCAGGTCCGCTTGGAGCCGGGCTGACGGACAGTTTTGTTAAACGTAAAAATGGTGTAGAGGATGTTAGCTATGATCATCCATCTATGAAGCCGGCGCTTGAGACCACCTATGGTGTGCTCGTATATCAAGAACAAGTGATGCAGATTTCTAAGGAAGTCTGCGGTTTTAGCGGTGGTCAAGCTGACACTTTACGTAAAGCAATCGGTAAAAAAATTCGTGAAGTTATGTCGAAGATGGAAACAGAGTTTATTGAAGGGGGAGTAAAGCACTCCGGTGTACCAAAACAAACCATGGAACAGTTCTGGAAACATCTTCTGGGATTTGCCGACTACTGTTTCAATAAATCGCACTCGGCGTCTTATGCTCTGATAGCTTATTGGACGGCATACCTTAAAGCCCACTATCCAGCAGCTTTCATGGCAGCACTTATGACAAGCGATTTTGACGACACTGACCGATTATCTATTGAGATTACAGAGTGTAAGCACATGGGATTGGATGTACTGCCGCCTGATGTTAACGAATCGTTCGTAGAGTTTGCGGTTGTGCCCGGAACAGATCAGATTAGGTTTGGCATGGCGGCGATTAAAAATGTTGGAACCGGAGCAGTTGAAGAAATTTTAAGGGTACGGAAAGAGCAGAAATTTGATAGCTTAGAAGATTTTTTTACAAGAGTGAATATCCGTATTGTGAACCGGAAAGCTGTGGAAAGTTTAATTAAAGCCGGTGCATTTGACAGGTTCGCAAACAGAAGCGTTTTACTTGCTAACATCGAGACATTAATGGCTTATGCTGCCCGCGTACAGAAACAAGCAGCAAGTGGGCAGACTGATTTGTTCGGGAATGATATTGAAGGGAATATTCAACCAAAATTGCAGCTAGAAAACGGCGAAACACATACGCAGCATGAGGTACTTGTTTGGGAGCGTGAATTACTTGGTCTTTATCTTTCACAGCACCCTCTTCAATCGTACGAAGCATTATTAAATGAAAAAGCCGTACCACTCAATTCAATCACCCGCGAGCTTGAAGGAATGACAGTACATATAGGTGGTTTAATTTCTGAGATGCGGGAAATAACCACCAAAAACGGCCAGAGTATGGCGTTTGTTAAAATTGCCGATCATCTTGGAGAAATCGAGTTAATTTTATTCCCTAACATGTATCAACAGACCACTGGTATATGGGATCGGGATAAAGTTGTTTTAGTCAAAGGAAAAGTTAGTGCAAAAGATCGTGACGGCAATCCGTCCGACGAAATAAAAATATTGGTATCCGACGCGCGAGAAGTTACGTACGAACAAGCCGTTGCATATGTCCCGACCGGTAAAGCTGCAAAAGTTCCCAAGCCGAGAACTAATAAAAGACCTGATGACAGAAATGCTGTCAATAATTCTATTGCCGATGTGAGTAAGCGCGATAGGAAAGTTTACGTTCGACTCGAGAGTAGTGCCGATCATCAACGCCTTATGAAGCTTAAAACAGTGATTGATATGAACCGAGGAGGTACCGAAGTTGTACTTGTGCTTGGGGCAGCTGATAAAAAGCAAATTATTAAATTACCTACCCGGGTAGAGTCATCAGAGTCTAGTATAAGTGAGCTTAGTAAGATAGTTGGTCGCGAAAACGTAAAATTACACTAGTGTTACCGTACCCCTGATGGGATATTTGTGGACTAAGATTAACGGATAAAGCCCTGACCTTGGCTAAGTATTACCGTGACTACTAAAATAAGCATGACTGCGGTATCTAAAATTGGGTGGTGGAGCACGAAGTTTTCACTATCTTTGATAAGTTTATGTAATTTTAGTCCGTGGCGTATCAACATGAAGGTCGTTACTATACCGCTTAACAGCCCAACAGCAAAGAATATCCATGGTATTCTTCCGTTTGTCAGAGTCTCTACAAGCGCCACTTGTTTAACAGCTGGTTCAACTATCGGTTTATCTGAAGATATACCGGTGCCAGAAGTTGCCGGAAGCAATGGCGAATCTGATGTATCTTGTTGATTCTCTGAGGCTAATTCTAATGGTGTGGCGTACATTGCAACTACGATAGTTTGTGGGCCGTTTCCACGAAAGCTCTCCGTATTAACGTATCCAAATCCAACATCTTGATAGGAATTGTCGAGCATATTCTGTCGATGCGATGTGCTATTCATCCAGCCAGCAATGGTATGACGGCTGTTTCGGAAACCGTATGCCAAGTTTTCGCCGGCTCTGGTGTATTCATAAGCCGTTTCATCAATGAATATCCAAGGCTCCTCTCCATCAGGTGTGTTATGTGACCAATAATCACGATTGGCCATGTCATTTGCTTTTGCTTGGGCGGCTTTGGTTAGTTCATCGTTGAGTTTCAGGGGGTTAACATCATAAGCAGAACGCTGAGCATTGGTTGTTTGTAATAAATCAAGTGACGACATGCTGTTTGCGTAGGCTAATACATCTTGATTATTACGTGGCTGAATCCAGGTAATCAAAAAGCTGAATACGAGCACTAAGGCAATAGGTAGGTACGGCCAATAAACTTTTTTAAACAGCTTGGTGTGCTTGTGGTGCAAGCCATGGCGTTGTTTTTGTGTGTGGGTGTTGGTGTGGTGTGGCTTATGTGCCATATTACCTGACATTATACTACGTTTATGTTTTATTTCACTATAGACTGGCACGCGATGTTCAATAAAAGCGGCAGTGATATAACGCCATGGCGCACGCTTGTACGACGTTGAATGATTCTTTCTTGCCAAACATTGGAATTTGCAAGATTTTGTCAGATTTTGCAATTATCTCTGCCTCAAGCCCTTCAACTTCGCGACCGACTATGATTGCGACTCTGTCAGATGGATGGTAGTCAGGCATTGATAACGACTGTGGAGTTTGTTCTAGGGCGCAAATCTCGTATCCATCGTGACGAAGTTGCTCCATAACACGCTTAATGGAGCTATCGTGTGTCCAGTTTATAAACTCGTGAGACCCAAGTGCGGTTTTACTGATCTTCTTAGTGAGTTTGGTTTGTATATGCGGTAACCTAGTATCATTTGAGTTGGCTGGGTATGGCGTATAACCAGTAAGGTAAACTTTACGAGCACCAATACCTTCAGCAGTCCTGAGTAGTGAACCTACGTTATGGCAACTCCTGACATTATGAGCGATAAGTATAAGTGAGCGCATCTGCTATAGTTTAGCAGTTTTTATGTCCTCAAGGGCTAGTATAACGAGCTAGGCTTATGGTTAAATAGTCGCATGTCTCAGGATGCAAGACGAAATGAAGAACTGTCTACTCAAAGACGGGCTAGAATACTAGGCTTAGAGTATTTTGACACGTCAACACCTGATAAACAGTTATACAAAGATGTATTAAGTGTTGCAGAAATCAAGAACATGAAGGCCGTACCGCTATACTTCGATAAAGGCGTGATTCATTTTGGTATTACCAACACGACATCACAGCAGACCATGACCCAGTTAAGGCAACGGTTTTTAGATCAACGCATAACTTTTAAGCTCATTTCTGACATTGGTTATCGGGAGTATGTAAAGTTATACGACCCACCAAAGCAGGTCGTCTACCAGGACATAGCTATTAACAACGCTGGATCGGATGATCTTATTCAAAACGTATCGGCCACCTTGGAGCAGATACGAGCAGACGACATGTTGGCTTATTTGGTTCAACAAGCTCACAGATTAAGCGCATCCGACATTCATGTTGAAACTCAACGTGATCACGCTAGGATAAGATTGAGAATTGATGGCGTATTACACCCAATCGCAAAGCTTGGGCAAGAAAAGTATAGAGTATTGGTCTCGGCAATTGCTAGCGCGGGTAATATATCAACTGCCTCAAATGATGCCCAGCAGGGTCATATTTCACAACGTGTCAAAATGGCAGACGGCTCAGAAGTGGATGTAAATGTTCGACTGGAGACGGTTCCTACTATCAACCAGATGGACATTGTTATGCGGCTTTTTAGTATGGATGCCGATATGTATAAATTAGAAAAGCTTGGCCTCGCACCGGATCAGTTTCAGGTTGTCGAAGATATCATTCGTCGCCCGAGTGGTCTCGTGATGGCGGTTGGCCCGACCGGATCCGGCAAAACTACCACACTCTATTCAATACTTAATACGCTAAATAACGACGAACGGAAAATTATCACAATTGAAGACCCGGTAGAATATCAGTTTCCTGGAATTACTCAGATATCAGTATCGTCTCAAGGCGGCGGAGAAACAAACTTTGCAGATAAATTGCGTGCGGTATTAAGGTTGGATCCGGATATTGTCATGGTTGGTGAGATTCGTGATATGGACACCGCGAAGACAGCTTTGCAGGCGGCTCTAACCGGTCATCTTGTGCTTGCCACGTTTCATGCGTCATCTGCTGCAGCCGCCCTTACCAGGCTGGCGGATCTTATCGGCGAAAATCCATTGTTTGCATCGGCCATCCGTTTAGTAATGGCGCAAAGATTGGTTAGAAAACTTGATGAAAGTACTAAGCAACCGTATAGCCCCGATGAAAAGACCATGCATAAAATCCAGTCCATACTAGAGACATTACCCGCTACGGTTCAACAGCCTGACCTTACCAATCTACAGCTATATAAACCTGGCAGTTCAGCTGAAAATCCGTATGGCTATAGCGGGCAACTTGCTTTGCGTGAGCAATTTTTGATGGATGGAGAAGTCGGAAAGTTATTAGAACAGAGCAGTGCTACTCACATTACATCGCAACATGTTGAGGCAGCAGCGGTTAATAGTGGTATGCGCACTATGCTGCAAGACGGGATTCTACGTGTCGTAGCCGGTGAAACAACGCTTGATGAGTTGTATCGTGTTGTAGGCTAGCTTTATTTAGGTAATAACTTTACTTATAGCTGGGACAAGTCTATCGTCGAGAACGCTTGGAATAATACATTCCGGTGTCGGCTTAGAAACGAGGTTTGCAATGGTTTCTGCGGCGGCAATTTTGTGTTGATCAGTAATGTCTCGCACCTGATTATCGAGCGCTCCTCTGAAGATACCAGGGAAAGCTAAGGCGTTGTTGACTTGATTTGGGAAATCACTCCTACCAGTAGCCATAATAGCGACACCAGCTGCTGCAGCCTCATCAGGCATAATCTCGGGAACAGGGTTTGCCATAGCAAAAATAATCGGGTCATTAGCCATAGACTTAATCATGTTTTTTGAGAGTAAACCGGCTTTTGATACTCCAATAAAAATGTCGGCTCCGTTAAGGGCGTCGTTTAAAGTTCCATCAATATTGTGTTTGTTTGTGAAACTGAGGAGTCCTTGTTTTTGGGAATTCAAATCAGACCTTTTTTTAGAAATAATACCTTTACTATCGACTGCCAGGATTTCCGGTGAAGCATAGTGATGTAAAAGCTTAATTATTGCTGTCCCAGCTGCGCCAGCTCCAACGCAAACAATCCGGCAGTCGCTCAATTTTTTGCGAGTAATTTTCATAGCATTAATCAGTCCGGCCAAGACCACGACTGCGGTACCGTGTTGATCGTCGTGAAATACGGGAATTGGCAACTCTTTTTTGAGACGTTCTTCAACTTCAAAACAGATAGGTGCAGAGATGTCCTCAAGATTGATACCGCCAAAGCTTGGAGCAATCGCCTTAACAGCACTGACAATTTCATCCGCAGAATGGACGTCAAGAATAATCGGTACGGCATCAATATCGGCAAAGTGCTTAAACAGCATAGATTTACCTTCCATCACAGGGAGTGCTCCGTAAGGACCAATATCACCAAGTCCTAGTACGGCTGAACCGTCTGATATTACTGCTACGCAATTATTTAGCCATGTATACTCACGTGCTTTATCGGGATGCTCGGCCACAAACGACGACACGGCAGCCACGCCCGGTGTGTAGTAGGTACTAAGCTTGTCTGGTGAATTTAAATCGTCTTTTAGGCGTATCGACAATTTTCCCTTTAAAGATTTATGCTTTTTTAGTGCATGTTGTTTATAGTCCATGACTGTATTGTAGAATGAAAAGATGCCTCACACACTATTTATTTACTTTTAGTAATGTGTTATAGTATACGTTATAAGTGTAGGTCAGTTTGTCGGTAGACGTGGCTTAATGCTAAAAAAATAAAAAGCCGGCGCAAAGGTTGACCTCAGTAAGAATATAAGGTAAGGTTATTTGGTCATGCAATCTGTTATTGAAAAAATTGAGGCGAAGTACAAAAAACCGCAAGTTGTTGATGTACGTTCCGGTGACATGGTAAAAGTGCACCAGAAAATTCGTGAAGGAAGCAAAGAGCGAGTTCAGATATTTCAAGGACTTGTTATTCGAGTCGATCGTAAGAAAAGTCATACAGCGCGTATAACGGTTAGACGTTTGAGTAGCGGTGTTGGCGTAGAGAAAAGCTTTTTACTGCATAGTCCGCTTGTTACAAAAATTGAAGTCACCAAACGAAGTAAGGTGCGGAGAAACTATCTGACATACATGCGTGCTCGTACAGGAAAAGCTGCTCGTTTAACCGGTGTAGATTTTGATCGAGAATCTGTAAACGACATTCAAGATTTAGAAGCAGAAAAATCCGATACAGAAACTAAAGAAGTTAAAGCAGAAGAACCGGAAACAAAAGCAGCCGAAAAGACTGAACAAGAGTCTGGCGGCGACGATAAGGTCGCGCAGTCACAAGCAAAGCACGAAGAAAAAACCAACAAGTAATTTTCAAATCTTCCGACTAAGCTGTCTTTATTGAGTGGTATTTTGATATGCTTAATACATGATTGGGATTGATGAAGTTGGTCGTGGATGCTGGGCTGGACCTCTATTGGTTGTGGCAGCTCAAGCAAGATCAGATCTACCGACAGGTCTGGCTGACTCCAAAACCCTGAGTAAAAACACGAGAAACAAAATCTACGCTGAAATTATCAGAAGCTGTTCATTCTCAGAAGGTTGGGTACAACCTGAGGAAATCGATAACCTTGGGTTAACGCAGGCGATGAAGCTCGGTGTCGCTAGGGCGTTGTTGACGATTGGCGTCGATCACGACGAAGATATTATTATGGATGGTCACATTAACTATTGCCCGAGTCAGTATGTTAATGTTCAAACCGTAGTTAAGGCGGATAGTTTACATCCGATTGTTAGTGCGGCCAGTATATATGCTAAGGTTACGCGCGATGCTCATATGACAAGACTAGCTCAGTTTTATCCGATGTATGGTTTCGAACATCATGCCGGCTATGGCACAGAGTTGCATCGATCGGCGTTGCGGGTGCACGGCGTGAGTAAAATTCATCGGTTATCTTACAAACCAGTAAAAGCGTCTCTGGCCACATGACCAACTACTCGACTGGTCACGACGCCGAAA
This sequence comes from Candidatus Saccharibacteria bacterium, assembly GCA_034521515.1. Lineage (NCBI taxonomy): Bacteria > Candidatus Saccharimonadota > Candidatus Saccharimonadota bacterium. Next base: position 51,421 of record JAXHMH010000004.1, read on the forward strand.
AACGAGCGGCACAATTCTTGAGTGATCAAGGTTTTAAAGTTCTAGAGCTTAATTGGCGCAACCGCTGGTGTGAAATCGATATTGTCGCAAAAAAGGACAAAGTGATCTACTTTACTGAAGTAAAATTTCGTCAAAACGGTGCAAACGGTTCCAGTTTGGATTACATAACACCAAAAAAGCTAAAGCAAATGGCGTTTGCGGCAGAGTTTTGGGTGAGTACGAACAAATATGACGGAGATTATTGTTTAGCAGCACTAGGTATCGACAACGAGCGGTTTACTTTGATTGATTTAATTGAATAAAGAAGTTTCGGATCTCTTTTAAATCACGTGTTTTCCAGGCGGATTGCCACTGCAAAACCTCTAGGCCTTGTTTATAAGAACGTTCCAGTGCTGGTGTCATACGAGCCTCAAAAAACTTTTTGTATTCAGGTATAAACGAGCTGTCGCTATGGACTCGTGCGACATATATGGGCATACGATGGAAGCTTAAATCTGTACCGATGTGTTTTTCCAACCAGCTCCAGTTTTTTTGTAGCCATTGCCACGTTTGTTCCCTGGCGTGCCGGTTCATGAAACTATAAGCTATCCAGTATATTACATCCTGGAGTCGAACTTTATCGCTAGTGATGTGTGAAAGCGCATTAGAAATGAGCTTGGGTTTTTCGAACCCAGTCAATGCAGCTGCTAGGGTGACACGTTCTTCACTTAAGGTAGATTCATCGTGCAATTTCATAATTTTTTCGAATTCTTTGGTGTCACCAAGACGCGCAACAGTCCCAAACACCACACCTCGCATATCTGGATCGATCTCATTGTATGTGCCGCTAGACCCTGGTTGAGTTAGTTTAGAGAATAGTTCTTGGCAACGGTCTACGACCCACGGCTCATCAGCACTGGCTGCCATGCCTAGGATGATAGGTCGTAACAATCGATCAAAATGAGTGTCCTGGTCTTGTTTTTCCCAGCCAAGGCGTTCCAGCTCAATGCTGACAAGCTCTCTAGTGTATGGTTTCATAGCTTCACGTAATTGTTCGTCATTCATTACTAGACGAATGTTGCCGAGTGCTCCAGAAATAATATCCCATACTGCATAGTTATCCTCGTGGTGCACATGACGTAGAAACTCTAGTGCATCGGCTGTGTCGGTTTGACCTGCTTTGGCTGTCTCAAACAGATCGCTGATTATTCCCAGACGGTCATTTGGCTCTAGATGTCCTGATTGGATCTCAGCGCCAAGTCGTTCTAAGTGTGAGCTGTTGTAAGCGGTTCGATAAAAACCACTTTGACCGGAATTCAACTTTAGATGATGAGAATCCTTTAGTTTAAACGACAAGGTAGCATCGACCATTTTATCTGGTATTTGGGGGTCACTCGTAAGGAGCGGTATCGGCCAAGTTGTGGGGGCTTCAGGAGTGTGTTGAGGGTTAAGATAAAAACGTTCTTGCTTCAGTGAGACTTCTCTATCTTGGTCGACGTTGGCACGTACTACCGGAAATCCAGGCTGCGACGTCCAGGATTGCATGAATTTTTTGACTGGCTTGCCGGAGATTGAGCCAAGTGCATCCCATAAGTCAACTGTATCTGTGTTGCCATAGGCATGCATTTCTAGATAATGGCGCAAGCCATCGCGGAAGTTGTCTGAGCCAAGGAACTGATGCAGCATTCGGATAACGCTGGCACCTTTGTTATAGCTAATAGTGTCAAAAATAGTCCTAATTTCGTCAGGCTGTTTAACCTCAACTTCTATAGGATGTGTGTATTCCAGGGCGTCAAGCCTGAATGCCGGTTGCTGTTCGTCTACAGTAAACTGGGTCCACATTTGCCACTCGGGGAACAAGTGGTCGACTGCCATGTATTCAATCCAGCTGGCAAATCCTTCATTTAGCCATAAATCCGTCCACCACCGCATGGTGACCAAGTTACCAAACCATTGGTGTGCAAGCTCGTGTGCCACAACCATTGCTACGTATTGTTTGTTTGATAGTGAAGTGTTTTGTGGGTCAACGAGTAGTGTCTGTTCGCGGTATGTAATGAGACCCCAGTTTTCCATTGCACCTGAGGCAAAGTCCGGTAGGGCAATCATGTCACATTTTACCAACGGATAGTCGATACCAAAGTAATCATTATAAAACTCCAGACATTTAACAGCGACGTCAAGCGCGAACTCAGTAAACCCAACGTTGTCTGGTGTAGCGTACGTACGAACCTTCACTCCGTCTTTTGTCTTAGCTTCTATATAATCTAGCTCTCCGTAAGCAAAAGCCAAAAGATACGTACTCATAACAGGAGTGGTTTCAAACGTTGTGGTCGTGGTCGTCTTGGAGGTGGTTTGCTTTTTGACAGGAGTGTTTGCCAAAACGGTCTCACCTTGTGGTGTGGTTAACGTCAGGTCAAAAGTAGCTTTTGCTTCTGGTTCATCAACACACGGAAAAACTTCGCGGGCGTGGTGACTTTCAAACTGCGTGGCGATAAGTTGTTTATTTTCTCCATCATGGGTAAACGAGCAGGGGTACATGCCGTTCATAGCTTTGGTTATGGTTCCGTGGAAAGTCAACTCTATAGTGTAGTATCCAGGGTATAGTATCTGGTCGGTGTGTAATCTGACTTCATCGTAACGTCGGTGCTGATTGATCCGTTCAATTTCAATATCGGTGTCTGTCTTTCGATCATGTTTAACGATCGTGCATGATGTTATGGTTAAGCCGGACTGGTGCAGTGTGATACGTTGACTTGGCCGGCCAACTTTTTTCCCATACAGAGTAACGCGACCAGAGAATCTCATAGATTCACGGTCTGGTGAAATTTTCAGTTTGTACTTAGTCGGTTGAAATTGGTTATACAACCGACGGACAGCTTTTTTACTCATTCACAGTATCTTATCATGATAAAGAGAAGATTAGTTTTGTGTGATTGACAACAGAAACTAAGAGACGTATGATTATATGGAGTATCCGGCCGAGCAGGTCGGATTTTTTCATAAAGACGATAGTAAATAACAAGGAAACAAATTATGGATTTTAAACAACTAGCAGTAGCGATAAAAGCTATTGCCGAGGAAAAAAATTTACCGGAAGATGCAGTTCAGGAAGTAGTCGAGCAAGCGCTGGCTGCAGCGTATCGTCGAGATTACGGTGATCGTGAGCAAGATGTGCGCGTTCGTATGAACATAAACACTGGTAAGGTTCAAGCCTTTGTCACAAAAGAGATTGTTAGTAAAGTCTCTGACGAGCGTTTTGAAATTAGTTTGAAGGACGCACAGGCACAAAAGAAAAATGCCAAGGCTGGTGAAACAATTGAAATTGAAGAACCGATTGAGAATTTCGGTAGGGTTGCCGCTCAGACTGCCAAGCAAGTCGTATTACAGCGTCTTCGTGAAGCAGAACGAGAAATTATCATGAATGAGTATCAGGATAAGATTGGAACAGTCATTAACGGGATTGTGGCACGCGTTGAAGGTAACATCGTTCGGGTAGATTTAGGTAAAACACAAGGTATGTTGCCCCGTAGCGAACAGATACAGGGTGAGCGTTACTTCCCAGGACAACGCGTAAAAGTATTTCTCAAAGATGTGGAGCGTGGTTTTCGCGGGCCGCAGCTCATACTTTCTAGAGGAAATACTGAGTTTGTGGAATGGCTGTTTAGAGCCGAAGTTCCGGAAATGGAAAACGGAGCCGTAGAGATTAAGGGTATAGCCCGAGAAGCTGGTGTCCGAAGCAAAATCGCCGTATATAGTAGTGTGCCCGGTGTTGATCCGGTCGGTACGTTTGTCGGTGGGCATGGAACTAGAGTTAATGCAGTTATGTCAGAAATTGGTGAACAGGAGAAAATTGACATTGCGGTTTGGGACGAAGATCCAGCCACCTATATCACGAATGCATTGAGTCCTACTAAAGTCACTAAGGTTGTGATCGACGAAAAAAATAAGAAAGCCCAGGTTGTAGTCCCGGAAGATCAGCTGAGCATTGCCATTGGTAAAAGCGGGCAAAATGTTCGGCTCGCCAGTAAGCTAACTGGTTATGAGCTTGATATCATTGCAGAAACGGCTGCCGCTCAACAAAAAGAGACTAAAACCAAAGAAGAGCCAAAGCAAGGTCAGAAACTCAAAAGGAAAACAGAGCTAGAAAGTTCTCTGCTAAATGCGATAGAAGAACACGGCGAGTAATATAGCCGGTTACTACACCCTTTGTGGTGAATAATGTTTTTTGAGCATCCGGTTTTGAGTAGGGCTATATTTCGACACAAGACAATATTGTTGTTTCATCGATAAAAATCTGGAGTTTTTGTAAATAGGATTTAACAGTCAGAGTTAGCACTCTTGACCCGTGAGTGCCAATTGCTATAATAGATTCTGAGCGGTAGACAATAGTAGTATGAAAACTAGTATGGAGACCGCGATGGAGGGATAGTAAAACAATTATGCACGAATCAGCAGATTTTCAAGAATTTTTAAATAACCTAACGGATAATGCGCTGCAAAGTCTAAAACATGCAGATGCTATTGCACGTGGTTTTGGTAGCGCCTATGTCGGTACGGAACATTTATTACTGGGTGTATTGGCTCAGGACTCCAGTATCGGTGCTAAAATCCTGGATGATGCCGGTGTAACACTCGATAGAGCTCGTTTAGCACTGAACTTATCGCCCAAAACGTTAGTCATAAACATGGGAGCCAAGGGTCTCAGCGAGACGGCTAAACTAACACTGCGCATGGCATACGATGTTGCACAGGATTTTAATCAAGAGTTTTGTGGTACGGAGCACATTCTCTACAGTATTTTGAGCCAAAAGAATGCCAAAGCGACCTTGCTACTAAAAGACATGAATGTTGATGTTGATAAGTTGGTAACAGAGCTAGAACAGTTCTTAAACCGTCAGCAATATGAGAATGATGGCGATAAAACTTCTGAAAATCGCCGTCGTGGCAAAAAGCAACGCAAGACAGTGCTGGATTTTTACGGAACTGATCTCACTGCCCAAGCCCGTCAAAAAAAGCTTGATCCTGTCGTTGGACGCGAACCACAAATACGACGCTTAATAACTATTTTGAATCGACGAACTAAAAATAATCCGGTTTTGATTGGTGAGCCTGGGGTTGGTAAGACCGCCATTGTTGAAGGTCTTGCCCAGCGTATTATAGTCGAAGATGTACCTGACAGTTTGCTTGATAGACGGATTATTATGTTAGATCTTGCAGGAATGATTGCCGGAACTAAGTATCGCGGTGAGTTTGAGGAACGTCTGAAAAAAGTGATGCAAGAATTAGAGAGCGACAAAAAAACGATAGTATTTATCGATGAAATGCACTTGATCGTTGGGGCTGGTGCAGCCGAAGGCGCAATGGATGCAGGAAATATCCTAAAACCTGCGTTAGCACGTGGGCGAATTCAGGTAATCGGCGCCACGACAACTGATGAATACACTAAGCATGTAGAGAAAGACGCTGCACTAGAACGACGGTTCCAGCCGATTCAGGTACCGGAGGCGACTATTCCGGAAACGCTTGCAATCTTGAAAGGCTTGCGTAAGCATTACGAGAAATTCCATAGCGTTAAAATCAGTGACGAAGTTCTTGAAGACACCGTTAATTTTGCAAAACGCTATATTAATGATCGATTCATGCCGGACAAAGCAATAGATTTATTAGATGAGACTGCCGCACATCTACGGGTCGATAAAGGGAAGACTCCGCCAGAAATGAGGCGGCTACAAAAGGAGCTAAAACTTGTTAATAATCGCATCGAAGATGCAGTGGACGCTGAAGACTATGAAAGAGCCGCGAAAGCAAAACAACGAGCCAGTCAAATAAATGGAGAGATAAAGAAATTACAGGCAAAAGGTAAAGCGGTTAATACTATAAACATGACAAGCGACAACGTAGCAGACGTTGTTGCGCGAATGACAGGTGTACCGGTAACGAAGGTTATTAAAGCTGAGGCAAAACATTTATTAAATTTGGAAAAGAAGCTTGGGAAGTACGTTATAGGCCAAGACGAGGCCGTTGAAGTCGTTGCCCGAGCAGTTCGTCGCAATCGTGTTGGTATTAGCTCAGACAAGCGACCAATCGGCTCATTTATTTTCCTTGGTCCTACGGGCGTAGGAAAGACAGAGCTGGCTCGTGTTCTGGCTAGGGAATTTTTCGGGTCTGACGATGCACTGATTAAAATTGATATGAGTGAGTTTAATGAACGACACACCAGTTCACGGCTTGTCGGCTCCCCAGCGGGGTATGTCGGTTATGACGATGGCGGCGAGTTAACTGACAAGATACGTCGACAGCCGTATAGTCTTGTGCTACTTGATGAGATTGAAAAGGCTCACCCAGATGTGTTTAATATGCTGTTACAGATACTAGAAGATGGTGTACTGACAGATGCAAAGGGTCGCAAGATTGATTTTTCTAACACCATTGTCATTATGACCAGCAACCTAGGCGCTGAAAAATTACAAAAAGAAGCCAATTTTGGCTTCCAAGCTACGCGTCCAGAGGATATGGACAATCTAGATGAACTACATGCGGCCAATAAAGATAAGGTGCTTGATGAATTAAAAAACATGTTGCGACCAGAGCTTCTCAATCGGATCGACAAAGTAGTCGTATTCCGTGCGCTAACCAAAAAGGACGTATTGAGAATTTTGGATTTGCAATTGTCGGAGTTGCGAGATCGGCTCATACAACACGGACTTGGCCTAAAAGTGACTAATAAAGCCAAGGAATACTTACTGGAACATGGTTATGATGCTCAAAACGGTGTCCGACCATTGAGACGGCTTCTGGCTGATACAATCGAAGATCACATTGCGCTTGAACTGCTTGATGACAAGTATCCCAAAGGCAGTATTGTTAATGTTGGAACAAAACAAAACGAACTGCAGTTTAGTGCAAAACACGAAACTGCCGGCACGCGTTAATCCTAAAGTGCTAAAATAAATCAGTAACATGAGATATATAAATAGGTTTTTATCGTTTGGTTTGACGCTGTTGCTACTGGCTGCACCTGTTGTTTTGTTCTTGCAACGCTACGAAATCATGGATTGGTGGCGACTGCGTGACTATGATCCGCCAGCCAGGATTGCAGAACTGGCCGACAACACAGCCATGACCGAATATGGCAAGCGGTTGTTTTTTGTGCATGATCCCGTGTTGAGTGAACGCGACACATTCTCTGCCAGTTGCCCAGGCTTCGAGGAAACTATCATTTTGGGATGTTATATACCACACCGTGCGATTTATATTTTCAATGTTGAGGATGAAAGACTTGACGGAATCGAGGAAGTTACCGCTGCACACGAGATGTTGCATGCAGTATACGATCGCCTACCAAGCCGCGAGAAAACCAGAGTCGAGGATTTACTCGATAAGGCTTTATCCGAAGTAAAAAGCGAGCGGGTACTAAAAACGGTTGCTTCGTATGAAAAGCGCGACCCTTTGATTGTAACCAACGAACTTCACTCTATTTTGGGGACTGAAGTAGAAAACTTGCCAAATGAATTGGAAGAATACTATAGCCAATATTTTTTTGATCGAGGCCGTGTCGTAGCGTACGCTCAACAATACGAAGATGTCTTTGTGGCTCAGCAACAAAGGCTCGATGAATTGCAGCATAAAATAACGCAAAATACGGAACAGTTGGCAGGTCTTCGGCAGGAAATTGAAATGACAGAAAGCCGGCTGCGCGACGAGTCTGAACGACTCGACCAGCTAAGAAGCAACAACCAAACAACCCAGTATAACGCTGCAGTTTCAGGCTACAACGCACAAGTAAACGCCTATAAGGATATTGTTAATTCATATAACTCTCAGGTGGAGACGGTTAATAAGCTTATTGAAGAATACAACAAAGCTGCAGTTCAGCAAAAGCAACTATTCGACGCGATTGACAGCCGGCCACAAACTCTTTAAGGTCTGCTACACTACTTCTGTATGGCAAAAAAAGACGCTGCTAAATATGTATGTAATCAATGTGGTGCCGCTAGTGGCACTTGGAGTGGACGTTGTCATGCTTGCGGTGAGTGGAATTCAGTAGAGGAACGTATAGTTATAAATGACGATCGACTGCAGAAAGGTCAGCCGTTAAAATCAACCCGGTTGAAAGATACGCTTAAAACAGATAATCCGCGGCTGGTGAGCGATATGTCTGAAGTTGATACCGTATTGGGTGGCGGTTTGGTGCGTGGTAGCGTGACTTTGATTGCCGGTCAGCCAGGCATCGGTAAAAGCACTTTGTTAATGCAGGTTTCTCATGCAATCTCTAAAAACGCACGTGTACTGTATGTGAGCGGAGAAGAATCAGGCCACCAAGTTGGTATGCGAGCAAAACGGCTCGGCATGCACCAGGACACACTACTAATAACTACTAGTACAAGTGCTGATGATGTTAGCGCTACCATCATGAGTGGCGACTACGACTTAGTTGTCGTTGATTCAATCCAAACAATGACAGTAGATGGAGTTACGTCAGCTGCCGGTTCGGCTAGTCAGATAACCAATAGCACCCATGTACTATCTGCGGCAGCAAAACATGTCAATACCGCACTGTTGTTGGTTGGTCATGTAACAAAAGAGGGGTCTATTGCTGGACCAAAGCTATTAGAACATGTAGTTGATGTCGTGTTACAGCTAGAAGGGGATCGTTACGGAGGATTTAAAGTGCTTCGGGCAATAAAGAACCGTTACGGTTCCACGACTGAAGCAGGTATTTTTGAAATGACAGAAACAGGTATGCACCCGGTAGATAATCCCTCAGCGGCACTCTTGGCTGAACGTCAAGTTACTGACGGCTCAATCGTGCTAGCTACATTGGAAGGTACCAGGCCGCTGCTCGTAGAGGTTCAGGCACTTGTAAATAAAACGAGTTATGGATACCCCAAACGCGCAGCTAGCGGCGTTGATTTAAATCGGATAAATTTGTTGGTTGCCATGCTTGAGCGCAGAACCAAACTACAGCTTGCTGATCAGGATATATATGTCAATATTGTCGGCGGTATTAAGTTAGTCGAACCAGCGGCAGATCTAGCGATCGTCATGGCAATTGCAAGTGCCAGTAGAGGATTTCAGTTGAAGCAAAATGCTGTAGTGTTTGGTGAAGTCGGATTATCTGGCGAAGTTCGACATGTTCCATTTATTGACAAACGTATCGCTGAAGCCAAGAAACTCGGGTTTAATGAGTTTATCGGGCCACACGCAAAAGGTAAGCAAGTGAAGGGCTATCATGTTGTTTACGACGCAAAAGAGGCGCTAAACAAATATCTTTCCAAAGAATAGGCCAAAATCCGTCATGGTCGTCATGGTTAGTTAGATATCAATAATATATCGAGGCAAGACAGCTAATCAACGGTGACTTTGGCGGATTCGTTACCCTCACTGTCACGTGCAAATACATCTATGCCCTCTTCTAGATCATCCGGCGGGCTTGAGAGAGCATGCACCGTCTGCCGAACCATCACATATCAGTGAGTTATCGTCTGAGCGTCGAATCTCTACAGTGCCGACACCACCACTCCAACTAAAATCTGTCTGCAGGCCATTCGATTCGGCGCTAGTAATTTCAAGCTGTGCCGCTTGTTCAATAGATGAGAGTTTCATGGTATCGGAGCCATCATACAAAACACTGTCGATTACCTCCACTTTGAGCGTACGTGTTCCGTCATAATTGGGTTTGTAGTTGAAAGTTGGTACCGCTCCGCCGCTTGTAATAGTATAATTTTTGACTGTTTCGCCATTGATAGTGAAGCGTACCGTTCCAGGAAAATCTTCGCTATGCAACGGGTGTGTTCCGGCCTCTACGATTGCTCCGATTGAATAACCAGTGCCAGTTTCCGTGACATTAAGCGCCACAGACGGCTTAATGTCATTACAATCATGTACGTCGTCTTGTTCACTGCTGTCAAAATCCTGATTTACGAAGGTGTCGCCAGAAAATCTTGAAGCATCTCCGCCGGTTACTTCCTCGCGTGCACGTGGCGGTGTGCATTCGGTGGCTAATTTTTTAGACACAACATCAATCGTCTGCCGTTCGTTGCTGATGTTTTTGCCATACCACGAAGGATAAATATCTCGTTCAGGGCTAGGTTCAATAGAACTAGCTCCTACGTGGTTTCTGACAATAAACGCGGGAAGCACTTGTATACCCTCCGGTCGTGGACGCTCTTTTGGCTCCAAGTCACGGTGAATAGCTTCCATCCAGCCCTGCAAAATTGGCTGTGTCATATTTTCCATAAAACCAGTCATTTCGACTTGGCGATTATGATAGCCAACCCAGACACCTGCTGAATATTGTGTCGAGTAACCCATCATCCAGCCATCTTTCGAGTCATTGGTCGTTCCGGTTTTAACCGAAAATCGATGTCCATTAAAATTGTGTGGTTTACGCGACATATAACTGGCTCGTGGGTCTGCTAGTATATCAGACACAATATACGCACTATCTTCGCGTACGACTTGTTCACCCGGTGTTGGTTCCCATTCATCAACAATCGTGCCTGAGGCATCTTCGATGCGTAGTATGTATGTTTGATCGATTTTGTTTCCATTACGCGAAATAGTACTAAAAGCGTGAACGTGTTCATCCAGGCGTAAGTAAGCCCCATCTCCTATAGCAGAAGAGGCGTAACAAGGTCCAGGGTTGGTAAGCGCGTCATCCAGATAACAATTGTAGCCGCTTTCAAGTCCTAATTTTTCGGCAGTTTCAATTGTCGTATCAACGCCTGCAATCAACATTGCTTTTACAGCTGGGACGTTTCGTGAACCACCAAGAGCATACCGTAGTGTTAACGGGCCTGGGTAGCGCCGGTCGTAGTTTCTTAAGCAATTGCTGGCATTTGTACAAGGATAGCCATCAATTGGTCCGCGCGTGTCGTACAGCACCGATCCGGCGCCGAAGTCTTCGCTACTTTCCATAAGTGACAAATAATCATACGGTTTGAAACTGGATCCCGGAGGTAATTGCATACGTGCATAGTTATTTTGCCCGTATACGTCATTATCGAAGTCTGTGCCACCGACGAGCGCCACAACGTGGCCAGTATCCACCTCTTCGGCGACAAAGGCGATAGAATCACCTCCCTGTCGTTGAACCTGCGGCAATCCGGCGGCGACTTGCTCTTCAGCCTCGCGCTGTTTATCCAGGTCAAGCGTAGTAATGACCTTCCATCCGCCGCACTGTACGGTTTCTTCGCATCGTTCTTGAAGTCGTTCTTTAGCAGTTAAGACGAACCACGGCGCGGTAATATTATCGTATTTAAAACGTCTGGTTGTAATTTTGGCTAAGGTGTCAGTATCCTTTGCTTCGTCACGTTCTTCAGATGTAATGTAGTCTTGTTCTGCCATGAGATCGAGAATGTAATGCTGCCGGCCGATTAGGCGCTCTTGATTATAGTTAGCCCCGTAAGGCGAAAGAAATGTCGGAGATTGCGGAATTGCGGCCAAAAAGGCAGCTTCATCAAGCGTAATTTTACTAGCTGGTTTATCGAAATAATCTTGCATTGCGGCTTCAACACCGTAAGTTATATCACCATAAGGAGCCGTGTTGAGGTACCCCACTAATATTTCTTGTTTGGTATAGGTGCGCTCTAGCTCAACTGCCAAAATGAGCTCCTTAATTTTTCTGGTATAGGTTCGATCTTCAGTCCATTCTTGAGTGAGCTTAACCAGTTGTTGTGTGACGGTTGAGCCACCTTGAGTTGTCTCGCCATCGGTTATATTGGCAACGGCTGCTCTCGTTATGCCTCGAACATCAAAACCGCCATGACTGAAAAACTCCTGATCTTCAATTGCAATTGTGGCGTCTTTCATAACTTGGGCAATTTCATCGTCTTCTACGGGTACGCGTTTGACTGCATCGTAATCTTCCCATAACAAGTTCTCTCCGGTACGGTCATAGTAACGAATACTTCCGCCGATGTTGTTTCCGGATATATCCCTAAGATTCGGCAAATCTTTTCTGAAATAGGCAAAAAGCCCGACAAGCGTCAAAAAACCGGCGATAATACAAATGCCAGTAACTTTAAGCGCCATAATGCCGCCCTCGCGGCTAAACCAGTACCTGTACATGCGTTTAGGGTGTAGACGATAAAAGAAACGTTTAATACGGGTTTTGGGCATTCCGGCAAGTCGTAGAGCTTTTCGGCGAGCACGAGCGTCGCGACTAGCGTGCCACTTGTCGGCTAGCGAGCGATTGAGTTTTATCGTCTTGCCGTTTTTTGTCTTGAAAGTATTCTTTGACTTCCGAGTAGATGAACTCGCACGCTTTACGGGCGTACGTTTCTTATTCTTATTTTTCATAGATCTTTAAAGATGTAATCTCCCTTTCCCTAAAGCCATAATCAGCTTACGCATTATTATAGCAAATATCCTTATGAAACAAGCAAAAATTTAACAGATTATACAGTGGTACGGTATACTGGTGGCATATGAAGAAAAAATTATCGGAAGAACTATCGTGGCGCGGTTTCGTTAACCAGACCACATATACAGATTTACGTAAAATTGATACCACAACCATAACTTTTTATTGGGGTGTCGATCCAAGCGCATCCTCAATGACGGTCGGGAATTTGGCTATTGCTATGATGGTGCGCCATTTTATTGATTACGGTCACAAGCCAGTGCTGCTGGTGGGTGGTGCAACCGGTCTAATTGGTGACCCTGACGGTAAGACACGGGAACGTGATCTTATTACCAAGGAAGAAGTCGAGCGCAATAAAGCCGGCATTGTTGCGCAGTATAAACAAATATTTGATGGACTAGATATAGAAGTGGTTGATAATTACGATTGGTTCAAAGACATCGGGTATCTACAATTCCTGCGCGATATCGGCAAACATGTTCCCATGCGCCAGATGCTTGGCCGTGATTTTGTACAATCTCGACTCAGTGAGGGCGGTGCCGGTATAAGCTACGCAGAGTTCAGCTATGCGCTGATTCAAGGTTATGATTTTTTGCATCTTCATAAAAAGAAAGGTGTAGACTTGCAGGTTTGTGGGTCTGACCAGTGGGGAAACAGTATTGCGGGCGTCGACTTGGTTAGACGGCTCACCGGCGATGCTGTTCATGTATGGTCCGCTCCTCTCGTAGTTAATAAATCTACAGGTACAAAATTCGGAAAGTCCGAGGATGGAGCGATATGGCTTGACAATTCGTTAACCAGTGTCTATAAGTTTTACCAATTTTGGCTTAATGTTGATGATATAAGCGTTGAAGATTTCTTAAAGATATATACCTTACTTTCAAAAGATGAAATTTTAGCAACTATGGAGCAGTTCCAAAATGATCGTGGAAGTCGTGCCGCACAGAAGGTACTGGCTTTTGAAGTTACTAAACTTGTGCACGGTCAAAAACGAGCGCAGACGGTAAAAAGCGCCAGTGATGCGTTGTTTGGGCAAGGCAGATTTCATGATTTAGACGAGCAAGCCATCAAGGTACTCAAGCAGGAACTACCAGTTGTTAAAGCCAGTGAGGATATATACGACGTTCTAGTGTCAGCAAACTTAGCTCAGTCTAAATCTGAAGCTCGGACCTTTGTTCAATCAGGTGCTATATCGTTGAACGGAAATAAACTTACATCAGACAGCGTGTCGTTTGAACCCGGTAATAATATATTAAAACGCGGCAAAAATGCCTGTGCAATCGTAGTGGCTTAGGCTACTTTACTGCTATACTCTTATTCATGCCAAAAAAATCAACTCATAAGAAACAAACCAAAAAAACCGCCGACCAGTACGATAATGATAACTACAATTATCTAAAGTATTGGCAGGGTCGTGATTACGAGCACGCCTCAGAAGAGTTAGCTATTCGTAGACTTTTAAAAGGTATGCATTTTAATCACGCAGTAGATATTGGCGGAGGTTATGGCAGGTTATGTGTTCTGCTTAAGGAATATGCCGACACCGTGACGCTGGCTGAGCCTTCCCAAACGCAACTGGATATTGCAAAGGAATACTTAAAAGATTATCCGGACGTTAATATTGTTAAAATGCAAGCTGATGATTTGCAGTTTGAACCTGGTAGCGTTGACTTGTTTACTATGATACGGGTTATGCACCACCTGCCAGATCCGTCGGTAGAGTTCAGCCAGATCGCAAAGGCTCTGCATGACAACGGTTGTTTGGTACTAGAGATGGCCAATTATGCGCATGGCCGAAATCGTCTGAAGCATCTTGCCAAAGCACAACGTTTACCAAAACAACCAGTCGATATCCGTTCAAAGAAGAATAAACGAGAAGAAGAAATACCGTTTGTAAATCACAACCCAAAGACTGTGATAAGGCAATTAGCTCATGCTGGGCTGAAAGTAGACAGAGTTTTATCGGTGTCAAACTTGCGTTCATCGGGTGTAAAGAAGGTTGTTCCACAAAGTGTCATGTTGCGTCTGGAAACACTGTTACAACCGGCTTTAGCGCGAAGTTATTTTGGCCCAAGCGTGTTTTTCCTGATCCGTAAAGCTAAATAACACTTAGCACGGACAATCATATATACTTTAGGTATGACATTAGATAGCTCAGTTAGTGAACTGAGAGGCGTTGGTGAAGAAGTCTCCCGCAAGCTCGAAATATTAGGTGTACGAACAGTCGCCGATTTATTGGATTATGTACCTCGCCGGTACGATGATTATTCACAGATTGACGAAATTAATAAATTGAAACCTGGAATGGTCACAGTACAGGCAAAAATTACGCAAGCAACTGGTCGCTACGTAAGACGCGGTATGCATGTAACTGAAGCCATCGCCTCTGATGACAGCGGCAGCGTCAGACTGGTTTGGTTTAATCAACCATATCGGACAAATGCGATTAAAGCCGGGAAAGATTATTACATAACAGGTGAGTTCGGTATGCGTCGGACAAAGCTGTCGATATTAAACCCTTCGGCCGAACTAGTGAGCGATTTTCCTGTTAACACAGCTCGTATCGTACCGGTGTATCGCGAAACCAAAGGTTTGAAATCGGCTCAGATTAGAAAATTGTTGCGTGAAGCGATTCCACTTGTTCGCAACCTGCCTGAAACACTACCTGAATGGGTAATTGAACAGTACAATTTAATGCCGCGTTCTGCAGCATTTGAAATGATGCATTTTCCAGCCGATGCAAAATTGCTCGCTCACGCCAAACGGCGTCTGGCGTATGAAGAGGTGTTTAGTCTCAGTTTGGCGAGTTTGCTCAATAAATATGAACTTTTGCAAAAAAAAGCTGTGGCGATTTCTTTCCAAGAAAAATTAGCCCGTGATTTTACTGACAGCTTGTCGTTTAATTTAACCGACCAGCAGCGCAAAGCGGCCTGGCAAATTTATCAAGATCTGGCAAAAACAACTCCAATGAACCGGTTACTGGAAGGCGACGTTGGTTCTGGTAAAACAGTCGTAGCCACCATGGCTGCAATTATGGCGGTTGAGCAAGGGTTCCAGGTAGCGTTTATGGCCCCGACTGAACTATTAGCTCGTCAGCACTACCAGACAATCCAAACTCTTCTAAAGCCGCTAAAGCTTACCAAGAAAGTTGGTCTTTTGGTTGGCGGTCTGAAAAAATCGGCAAAACAGTCCATGCAAAAACGTATTAAAGCTGGTGACGTTCAGATTATTGTCGGTACTCACGCTCTAGTCCAAGAAAAGGTTACGATGCAGAATCTAGGTCTGGTTATTGTCGATGAGCAACATCGTTTTGGAGTCGAACAACGTAAATCATTACAAGCCAAGGCTGAGTTCATGCCGCACGTTCTGGCTATGACAGCCACGCCAATACCGCGTAGCCTTGCATTAACACTTTATGGTGAGTTGGACATATCGCTTATAAATACTAAACCGCAAGATAGAAAACCAATAAAAACCAGTATTTGTTCGCCAAATTCACGGGCAGCGCTGTATAAAACAATTGATAAAGAGCTGGAAGCGGGACGTCAGATGTTTGTCGTATGTCCGTTAATAAGTGAATCTGATAGCTTTCCGGCGCAGTCTGCTGAGCAAGTATATGAAAAGTTGAGCAGTAGAGATTTTAAACATCGCCGGGTAGGTCTGTTGCACGGGAAAATGAAAGCAGCTGATAAAGAGTCTGTGATGGATGAGTTCGTGCGCGGCAAGTTAGACATCTTAGTCTCGACTACGGTGATTGAGGTCGGTGTCGATATACCTAACGCGACGGTAATGTTGATAGAAAATGCTGACAGGTTTGGCTTAGCGCAGATCCACCAATTACGCGGACGAGTTGGCCGTAGTAGCCACCAAGGGTTTTGTTACCTCATGTTAAGCGATAGCACTCAGCCGAGCCGTCGATTGCGAGCACTGGAAAGCTCTACTGATGGATTTGCTTTGGCGGAACTTGATCTTGAGATTCGCGGACCGGGTGCTATTTATGGCACCTTGCAACATGGTGCGCTTGATCTGCGCGTGGCAAAACTTACCGATGTCAAGCTGATTGCCGCAGCTCGTTCGGGAGCGCAGGCATTTATTGATCACCAAGAAAACCTGCTACACTACCATGAGTTGCATGAGCGTATTAAAAAATTACGCGCCGTTACTAATCTTAATTAGAACGAAAAGCCTAAAAAGCAAGACTCACTACAACCATCATGTTAGATAAAAATATATATCAGCAAGCGTGTTTTATGCGCAGTTTTCAGTACCGGGCAAAAAACTCGCTGCCAGAAGCGATTAATGCGCAGGGTAGAAAATAATGTACTCCGGAACAACCATAACCAAGTATTCAGGACGTGTCCTTGGTGCTCACCAAAAAATAGATAAAGTGGCTCGCAGGCATCTCAGTCGCTTATTACCCGATAATCAGGTGTTTCCAACAGCAAGGCGAATATTACACTTTGAGGGTAAAAATGGTCCCGATGCCATCAAGCGCAAGAGTCCGGCTAAAGATGAGCCGTGGCATTACTATAGTCCGTTTGACGATGAGGATTCACAGCTAATTGAGCTTATCGAGGAACATTATCATCAATTAGTACGGGAAATTAAGCGAGAAAACCAAGAGCGTATTGCTTTTGAGGCAGCCTGGTTGGCGCACGCGCTTGTTGATGGATTAACGCCAGCGCATCATTATCCGTACGAACAAAAATTGGTTGAGCTGCGGGGCGGAGAGGGAATAGAAACACGAACAAGCGTCAAGGAAAAAATTTTTATGCCTGGCGTCACCCGGCGTGAACGGGTCAAGAACAATTGGAAAATGTGGGGACCGAAAGGTTTGTTGACCACGCATGGTTTATTTGAGATAGGCATTGCCACGATTATTGCACCGCTTAGTTTCGGTGAAGCTATTCCCCGCAAAGAGGATGTTGCCCGCATGCTAGAGATCGGGCCTATAGAATGGTTTCAGCGTTCAGCTCGTGAAATTGCCATTCTCGATATGTACGAACAGTACTACAAAAAGGGATGGACGCCGAAGTTGGCATGGCAAGTTCGACATAGACTTGGCCCGACTATTATCCAAACCGTTACATTAACTTGGTACGCTGCTTTAGTAGAGGCAGAAGCTATAAAAACATGAGAATCACGGCTGGTCAGCTAAAAGGAAGATTGTTTGATGATCCGCCAAGTGCACGGGCACATCCAATGTCCGACAGGATTAAAAACGCGCTGTTTAACAGCTTGGGTGATATAAAGGGGTTGCACTTTTTAGATGGTTTTGGAGGTACTGGGGCTTTGTCATTTGAGGCCATAAGTCGCGGAGCATCACATGTAACAGTATGCGAGCTTGATAACGGCGTTGCCAAAAGTCTTCAGGGCAATATTGCAAAGCTTGGGCTTGAGTCACGCATTCAATTGATTGAAAAAAGTGTCTACAGCTACATCAACCAGCAGCCAAAGCCGTTTGATGTTATCATCGCTGACCCACCCTATATGGAGTTTTCTAAACAGAAATTTGAGCGTTTAACTAAAGTATTAAAACCAGATGGATTGCTTGTCTTATCGTACCCTAGCGCCGCCGATATACCATGGATTGCTGGGCTTGAGCTAGTCAAACAAACTCAATATGGCAACGCAGCCCTGGCATTTTATCGACATGTTTCGTAGAATATGTTGAGTTTCTTGCGCGAGTGGTGGCTCAAGTGAAACGTGAGTTCATCGTAGACACTTGTCCCGTAGTGAGCTCTGGATGCGGCGGTGGCGGAATTGGTAGACGCGCTAGTCTTAGGAACTAGTATCGCAAGATGTGGAGGTTCAAGTCCTCTCCGCCGCACCAAGAATTCAACTACGGGACGCTAGTCCTCGAAACAAGCGCCTTGCGCTGCTACGGGGTAAACTTAGGAACTAGTGCCTCACGTGGCGTGGAGGTTCACCATATCATCCGATATGGTGCCCTGTCGGATGACAGGGCAAGTCCTCTCCGCCGCACCAAGAATTCAACTACGGGACGCTAGTCCTCGAAACAAGCGCCTTGCGCTGCTACTGGGTAAACTTAGGAACTAGTGCCTCACGTGGCGTGGAGGTTCACCATATCATCCGATATGGTGCCCTGTCGGATGACAGGGCAAGTCCTATCATCCCCTAACCAAACACCAAAAGACCGGTAATCCCGGTTCTTTTTGTTTATGTGGAGTATTATTAGGTATAATTATCTTTAACTATGGCATTATCAACTCAACCATACAAAGGCGCGCGTGATTTTTATCCAGAGGATAAGCGCGTACAAGACTACATGTTTAGCGTTATGCGCGACGCAGTAGAGCAGTTTGGCTATGAATCATACGATGCACCAATACTCGAGCCTCTAGAACTCTACGCCGCGAAAACCGGGCAAGAGATTGTCGATGAGCAGACTTACACTTTTACAGATAGGGGTGATCGGCAAGTTGCCATAAGGCCCGAAATGACACCTACGGTAAGCCGAATGGTCGCAGGACGCCGCCAGGAGTTGGCTTATCCACTACGTTGGTACTCTATTCCTAATCTGTGGCGCTACGAGCGACCACAACGGGGCAGATTACGCGAGCACTGGCAGCTTAATGTTGATTTGTTTGGATTGCCTGGCCTAGAAGCTGAACATGAGATTATCTTACTGGCCGACCAGATCATGAAACGATTCGGTGCCAAAAGAAACACCTACGTTATCCGCCTTAACAGCCGTGAGTTAATGGATGCTGTGCTCGGGGAATATATAGGTTTGGATGAGACACAAAGCCACACCATGCGCAAGCTGATAGACCGCATGCACAAACTTGACGATACGGCCGTAGAATCCCAGATGGATGCAATTTTCAGCCCCACTCAAAGAGATGGTGATGCCTACTCTAAACTCAAGGCCTTTTTAGAGATTGAAGATTTACAAGAGATTCCGGTTGAGCTACAGAAGCACGAGTCAATTGTTAAGCTTCAGAAGCTTATGGAAATGCTCAGAGACTCGTTTGTTTCAAATGTGCGGTTTGACCCAACGCTGATGAGAGGGTTTGATTACTATACAGACGTAGTGTTTGAGATTTTTGATACGCATCCAGATAATAATCGATCAATGTTTGGTGGCGGACGATATGATGGTCTGGTTGGTCTGTTTGGTGTTGATCCAGTGCCAACTATCGGTTTTGGAGTTGGAGATGTAACTTTAAAGAATTTCTTAGAAACACACCAGTTGCTGCCAGAACTGCAATCGCCAGTCGATGTTTACGCGGTACTTATAGGTGACGTATACACACCAGCACAGCGAGCAATCACGGAGCTGCGTGAAATGGGCATTAATGTTGCCGTAGATAGTTCTGGCCGAAAGGCTGACAAACAAATAAAAGCCGCCGTAAAACAAGGCATTCGTCACGCGGTTTTTATTGGTGAAAAAGAGCTCGATAATCAGCAATTTACGCTAAAAGATCTTAAAACCGGACAAGAAGAAGCCCATAGTCTTCAAAAAATTGTCAGCATAGTTAAAGACTATCGCAGCAGGTAGATAAAGTGACAGCGACTAATCACGTTTTAACCGGTGCAGTTTTAGCTGCGGCCTACCCAAACCCACTAGTAGTGTTACCCGCGGCGTTAGTTTCGCACGTAATCCTGGATGCTCTGCCGCACTATGGTCACGAAGATCACACTGACAGGAAATTTTTGTATGTACTTGCAGTAGACTTTGCAATTGCTAGCTCCTTCTTGTTGAGTGTTTCATTCTTACGTCCGGAACATTGGTTACTGATAATTGCAGCAAGCGTAGTTGCAGCTAGCCCGGATGCTCTTTGGCTGCCTCATTGGCTACGTGAAATAACCGGCAAGCCGGGCAAAGCTAAGTCCAAACTAGAGACGTTTTTGGCGCGTATTCAATGGGCCGAAAAGCCATGGGGATGGATTTTTGAAATTCCTTGGGCAATCGCTGCCTTTGTTTTGTTTGTTAATCTAAGTCATTAGTTGGCAAGCTGGGACTCATCTGTTACACTCCGTGTCTATGCATGTAAAAACTACTCATCAATCAGATACCGAGGTAACCCTCACTATTGTCGCTTCAGAAAAAGATCTAAAAGCTATTAAAGATCACACATTGACACACTTTCAAGCAAAAGCTAAAGTCGCTGGCTTTAGGGAAGGTAAAGCACCGTTGGAAGTAGTGGAAAAACATGTAGATCAAGAGCAATTACAAAACCAGTTTCTTGAAGAAGCGGTCAACCAGATGTATCCCCAAGCTGTGCGGAACGAAGACATTCGACCAGTGGTACAACCTGAGATAAAAATTATAAAGTTTGTACCGTTTAGTGAACTGGAATTTGAAGCCAAAGTACCGGTAGTGGGTGAAATCAAACTTGCCGATTATACTAAGATACGAAAGCCCAAACCATCAGTTACCATTTCAGAAACTGATATTAATGAAGTCATTAAATCTCTACAGACTCGTTTAGCTGAAAAGAAGGATGTTGATCGTGCCGCTAAAACAGGTGATCAAGTCTGGATTGATTTTAAGGGCACCAACCAAAAAGGTGAGCCGATTAACGGCGCAGAAGGCAAGGATTATCCGTTGGTTCTGGGTAGCAAAACATTTATCCCAGGTTTTGAAGATAATATTACCGGTATGAAGGCTGGCGAAACCAAGAAGTTTGACGTGACCTTTCCGGCTGATTACGGCGTAAAAGCTTTGGCTAAGCAGAAAGTAACGTTCGAAGTAACCGTTACGAAAGTTCAAGAAATGACTGAACCAAAGGTAGACGATGCCTTTGCCGCTCAGGCCGGACCGTTTAAAACGCTAAAAGAACTAAAAGACGATATTAAGAAGCAGCTCAAATTAGAGCGTGAACAACAAGCTGGAAACCAATATGAGTCAGAGTTGGTTCGTGAGCTGACCACTAAAAGTAAAGTAGTGATGCCTCAGGTGCTCATTGATGAGCAGGTTGAGCGGATGATATCGGAATTAAAGCAAAATCTTACATACCGTGGACAAACCTTCCAAGAATATTTGAAGGCAGAGGGTAAAACAGAAGAAGAGTATCGCAAAGAACTCGCCCCGCAAGCCGAAGAGCGCGTTAAAGCTAGTTTGGTTTTGGCTGAAGTTGCCGAACAAGAGAAGCTTGACGTGACACCGGAAGAGCTAGAGATTCGTATGCAAACACTTAAGTCGCAATACCAGGACGAAGCTATGCGAGCTGAACTTGAAAAACCGCAAGCCCGGCGCGATATCGCTATGCGCATGTTGAGCGAAAAGACTGTAGCCTTACTGGCATCACATGCCACCAAATAACCGCATAGCTTAGCACTACGTACTACGTACTACGTACTATGTACTAAGTACTAACCACCAGGCATTATCTAGGTACTAGGTACTAGGTACTATGTACTAAGTACTACGCACTAGGTACTGTGTACTAAGTACTATTATGTACTGTGTACTAAGTACTTAAAGCTGGCACTCTTGACTTGAGACTGCTAGTTCGGCTATGATGAATGTCATGAGCACACTTATCCCAACAGTTATCGAAAACGAAGGTCGCGTTGAACGAGCCTACGACATCTACTCCCGCTTATTAAAAGACCGGATCATATTTTTAGGCGATGACGTTAACGAACACACCGCTAACCTAATTGTTGCTCAGTTTTTGTTTTTAGATAACGCTGACCCCAAAAAAGATATCTATTTGTATATCAACAGTCCAGGCGGCAGCGTCTATGATGCTTTGGCAATTTATGACACCATGAACTTCGTTAAGGCTGATGTACAAACAGTTGGAATTGGCGTGCAAGCCAGTGCCGCGGCGTTTTTACTAAGCTCCGGCACCAAAGGCAAGCGGATGTTACTGCCTCACGCTACTATTATGATGCATCAACCTTCCAGTGGTACGCGTGGTAAAGTTAGCGATCAAGAGATAGACCTACGTGAGTCACTGCGGGTTAAAAAGCTACTTGAGGAAATTATGGCTAAAAATACCGGCCAAAACGTCAAGAAAATACACGAAGACTTAGAGCGTGATAAGTGGATGACCGCCCAAGAAGCCAAAAAGTACGGCGTTGTAGACACTGTAGTCGCCACGCAGCCAACAGGTAGTAAGTAGATTGCAGCTATTGCCAAACTTGCAAAAACATGTTAGTATGATATTCTGGGGGATGTATAGTCTTAAACTCTAAACCTATATTTTTGTCGGATTTTTATGTCCTGCCTTCGGTCTTTAGCAGCGTATGAGGTATTTTATTGGAATTATCTGATTCACCATTACGTTAGTAGTCATCTGTACATGTAGCTAGTAGCGATTTGCATAGCTTAATTTTCAATAGATATAATCTTTAGATCTAAAAGCACTGCATAGAATTTACATATTTCTTGACAATAACTTAGTCGTTGTTCACAATGTAGTCTAAGAAGTAGTGTACTTAGGGCAGTGCCGGCTATTGTCGACAAAATGCACCAAAAAATACCCTAGTAGGATCTTCGCGCGAAAAATTACAACAACCAAACAAACAACTGCAAAAACAGCTGTTACTTTATTAATGTTAAGTGGGAGAGCCGAATGGCGAATAGCGCTAAGACCAAGCAAACCAAGAATAAAAATAACCGAATATTTTATAACGATGTTGACGACATACTGGACATGCCTAATCTGGTTGACCATCAAAGCAAATCATTCCAGTGGTTCGTACAAGAAGGCCTAGGTGAATTACTCGCTGAAGTTAGCCCGATTGACGATTATACAAACACCAAGTTATCACTAAATTTTAAAGATTATCGTTTTGAACCGCCAAAAATGAGCGAGACCGAGGCGCGGGAAAACAATGTCAGTTTTGAAGCACCACTTAAAGCAACGGTCGAACTAACAAATAAAGTTACCGGAGAGGTGAAAAACCAAGAGATTTATTTAGGTGACTTCCCCTGGATGACAGAGCGCGGTACATTTGTAATTAACGGTTCTGAACGCGTCGTAGTTAGTCAGCTTATCCGTTCTGCCGGTGTTTTCTTCACAGGTGATTTGCACGGTACGACCAATTTATACGGTGCTAAAGTAATTCCAGGACGCGGGGCTTGGCTGGAGTTTGAAACTGCCCCAAATGGTGCATTGTTTGTAAAAATTGACCGAAAACGCAAGATTGCCGTTACGACACTACTGAGAGCACTCGGTGTGACAGAAGCTCAGTTGCGTGACGCCGTTAAACACGTTGATACCGGTAAACTTAACTATATTGATGCCACTCTTGAGAAAGATCCGTCCCGTGGATCAAACGAGGCGCTCATTGAAGTGTATCGTCGTCTACGCCCCGGTGACTTGGCAACGGTAGAAAACGCTCGCAGTCTGCTGGAAAACATGTTCTATAACTTCAAGCGGTTTGATTTCAGTCGTGTTGGCCGTTACAAAATCAATAAACGACTTGATCTTGATCTGCCCAATACAATCGAAAACCGTATTATGCGGGTCGAAGATTTATTGGCAATTATCGCCGAGATTATCCGCTTAAATAACACCCAAGATCCATCTGACGATATCGATTCGTTGGCTAATCGACGCGTTAAACTTGTCGGCGAACTTGTTCAACGACAATTCAGGATTGGTCTGTTGCGTATGGAACGTAACACCAAAGATCGTATGTCGATGAGTGAAATTGAAACCGTAACGCCGGCACAGCTAATCAACGCCCGTCCGGTGGTAGCGGCGGTTCGTGAGTTCTTTGCGAGTTCACAGCTAAGTCAGTTCATGGATCAGATTAACCCACTTTCAGAGCTTGCTCATAAACGTCGTTTGAGTTCAATGGGTCCTGGTGGGCTTTCTCGTGAACGTGCCGGTTTTGAGGTACGTGATGCACATGCTACGCACTACGGCCGAATTTGTGCCGTTGAGACTCCAGAAGGTGCTAACATCGGTTTGGTATTAAACCTAGCATCTTATGCTCGCATTAATGATTATGGGTTTATTGAGACACCGTATCGTAAAGTTATAAACGCAGTGACGGCTAAAGACGCTGTCGGGCACATTGCCAGTGTTGACCTAGAAGACGACAAGGGCAAAGTCATCGTCAAGAAAGACGCAAAAATTAGCGAAACTGATGCTAAGAAACTAGCAGCTATAAAGACACGTACGACTTGGCCGGTAAAATCAAAAGTTACAGACGAAGTGGTTTATCTTGATGCTGCTGCAGAAAAACAGGCAACAATTGCCAGCGCCGGTGAAGAACTAGATGAGCATAACTACTTCAAAAACAACCGTGTTAGTGTTCGAACCCACTTAATCGCTGGTGAGGTTGACGCTGAGGAGGTTACACACGTTGATGCATCACGGCGTCAAATCATTGGCTCCAGTGCCGGATTGATTCCATTCATTGAGAAAAACTATGTGTATAGAAGTCTTATGGGCAGCAACCAGCAACGTCAGGCGGTGCCATTAATCCGGCCA
Source organism: Candidatus Saccharibacteria bacterium (assembly GCA_034521515.1). NCBI lineage: Bacteria > Candidatus Saccharimonadota > Candidatus Saccharimonadota bacterium. The sequence continues at coordinate 76,192 of JAXHMH010000004.1, forward strand.
ACCGCACCAATTGTTGGAACTGGTCTGGAATCACGCGTAGCTCACAACAGCGGTCAACTTGTGGTTGCAAAAGATGATGGAGAAGTTATTAAAGCTACCGGTTCGGAAGTTGTCGTTAAATATAAAGACGGTAATGTTAGCTACGTTCCACAGCATTTCATTCGCAGCAACGAAGGCAGCAGCATCAACCAAAAGGTTGTTGTTTATAGTGGAGATAAGGTTAAAGCTGGTGATCCGCTTATCGAGGGAATGTCAGTTGCTGAAGGTGAACTAGCTCTTGGTAAAGATTTGATGGTAGCGTTTATGCCGTGGCAAGGCTACAACTTTGAAGATGCAATTGTTATTTCGAGGCGGTTGGTCGAAGACGACACTTTAACCTCGGTACATATTGTGGACTTTATGGTTGAAGTCCGCGAAACCAAGCTCGGCCCTGAAATTGTCACCCGCGATATCCCAAATGTTAGCGAGGACGCGTTGCGACACCTTGATGATGACGGCATTGTTCGGATAGGTGCGGAAGTTCACCCGGGCGATATACTAGTCGGTAAGATTACACCTAAAGGTGAGCAAGAGTTAAGTAGCGAAGAGCGCCTCCTGCGAGCAATTTTCGGCGAAAAAGCCAAAGAAGTTCGTGACACATCGCAACGGATGAGCAACGGCAAACACGGAAAAGTTGTTGGCGTTAAAGTGTTTTCGCGAGCTAACGGCCATGAGCTAAAAGCCGGTGTGATCATGCAAATACAAGTGTTTGTCGCTCAGATGCGTAAGATTTCTGTCGGTGATAAGCTCGGAGGTCGTCACGGTAACAAAGGCGTGATTGCGAAGATTCTCCCAGTTGAAGATATGCCGTTTACCGAAGATGGAACGCCAGTCGATATCGTCTTAAACCCACTCGGTGTGCCGTCTCGTATGAATATCGGACAGCTTTTTGAGACACATCTCGGGATGGCTGCTCATAAGCTTGGTTTGAAAGTAGCCAGTCCGGCCTTTGACGGTGTTTCAACCAAGAAAATTCAAGAACTGCTTAAAGAAGCTGGATTGCCTGAAGATGGCAAACAACAACTGTATGACGGTCGGAACGGGCAAGCTTTCAAAGAACGAACTACTGTTGGCGCGATGTATACCATTAAGCTCAATCACATGATTGCCGATAAAATTCATGCACGCTCAACTGGTCCATACACTATGGTGACGCAACAGCCGTTGGGCGGTAAAGCTCAGAACGGCGGTCAACGGTTCGGCGAAATGGAGGTATGGGCACTAGAAGCGTATGGTGCAAGCAATACACTGCAAGAAATGCTGACAATAAAATCAGACGACGTCTACGGACGCAGTAAGGCATACGAATCGATCATTAAAGGTACAGAAATTGTCGGACCAAAAGTACCAGAGAGCTTCAATGTGCTTGTAAAAGAATTGCAAGGTCTAGGTTTGAAAGTTGACTTGATTGATTCGGACAATCTGGTTGATGCCGAAAAAGTCTTGTCTGAAAGCATCAAAGACGAAGCTGCGCATCAAGCTGAAGTTGCAGTACCTGACCCCGAAGTGTCGGATGTTGATGTTACAGAAGATGCAGCAGCAGATGAGTATACGGTTATGGAGTTGGATGATGATATTCCGACCACCGCGACTGTTTCATCGACTGACGATGAAGATCAAGCAAGCGAAGATACAACAAGTGCACAAAACGATGATAAGGAGAACAATTAATGCGCGGCTATAACACAGGAAACAATATTGCAGATTTTGATGCCGTCCGGCTGGCTGTGGCTAGTTCACAGGATATTCTTGAGTGGAGCTACGGTGAAGTTGCCAAGCCAGAAACAATTAATTATCGTACACAAAAACCTGAACGCGATGGACTATTTTGCGAACGGATATTTGGCCCGGTTAAAGATATTAATCCACACGACGCCAAGTATAAAGGTGTTAGATCACGAGAAGCCGCAGTTGACAAAAAAGGTGAAATTGTTACCAAAAGTATTGTCCGCCGTGAGCGAATGGGGCATATAAATCTCGCTGCACCGGTTACCCATATTTGGTTTTTGCGTGGTGCACCGTCGGCAATCGGCCTGCTGCTTGGCATGACTGTCAAAAATCTCGAGCGAGTCACCTATTTTGCGAGTTATATCGTAAAGTCGGTCGATATCGAAAAACGAGACCAGCTTTTGGCAGATAAAGAAGCTGAATTTGCCGCGGCGCAAGAAGCCATAAAATCACGCTATGAGAATGAAGCAAAAGCTGAAGATGCTAATGTCAAAGCTCTCGCTGAGATGCAGACCAAAGAAATTGAAGAAATTACTGAAGAGTTTGAAGAGTTCAGGTCTCAAGTAAACAGTCTGGTTAAGATGAACTTAATAAGTGAAGCTGATTATCGGGCACTTCCTGATGAACTGGCGGAAGTCGTCACAGTTGGTATGGGTGGAGCCGCCCTAAAAGATCTGCTGGAAGACATTGATCTTGATCAGCTTATTCAAGACTTGCAAGCCGAGTCAGAAGAGGCAAAAGGTCAACGTAAGAAAAAGCTAATGAAACGGCTTCGTTTACTTGAGAATATGCAAAACGCCAATATCAAACCTTCAAGTATGTGCGTTTCTGTGTTGCCGGTTATTCCTCCGGATTTGCGGCCAATGGTGCAACTAACTGGTGGACGATTTGCAACCAGTGATTTGAATGATTTGTACCGCCGTGTAATTAATCGAAATAATCGTCTGAAAAAACTAATCGAATTAAATGCTCCAGAAGTAATTCGCCGTAACGAACAGCGCATGTTGCAAGAAGCAGTTGATGCGCTGATTGACAACAATAATGCCCGGTCAGGTCGGGCGGTGGCAGCTACTGGGCAAAGACGACGCCTTAAATCACTTAGTGACATGCTTAAAGGTAAGCAGGGTCGTTTCCGTCAGAACTTGCTAGGTAAACGAGTTGATTACTCGGGTCGTTCTGTCATTGTCGCCGGTCCCGAGCTTAAGATTAATGAGTGCGGTCTGCCAAAAATGATGGCACTAGAGTTGTTTAAGCCGTTTGTGATAGGCAACTTAATAGCAAATGAGCACGCGCATAATATTCGATCTGCAACCCGTATGATTGAAACTAACGAAACTGCTGTATGGGACGCACTTGATGAGGTGATCCACGGTAAATACGTATTACTTAACCGTGCTCCTTCATTGCACAGACTTTCGGTTCAAACCTTCCAGCCACGACTAATTGAAGGCAAAGCCATCCAATTACATCCGCTTGTCTGTAAAGGTTTCAATGCCGACTTTGATGGCGATCAAATGGCAGTACATCTACCACTTTCGGACGAAGCTCAGGCAGAAGCTAGAAACATAATGGTGAGCAGCAAAAACTTGTTAAAACCAGCCGACGGCTCTCCGGTACTTCATATAGAACAAGATATTGTGCTTGGTTGCTACTACTTAACCTATCAGCACGGTGACATAGCCAGTAAAGTGTTTGACTTCACTGACGTAGCTGAAGCGTTAATGGCGTATGATCTAAACAATATTAGTCTACAAAGCAATGTGCGGATTCCGTTCAGAGGTGAACTACGTGAGACTACGTTAGGACGGATTTTGTTCAACGAAATTTTTCCTGAAGATTTCCCATACCTCAATGAAGCAATGACCAAAAAACGAATTACGGCCACTATGGCGTTAGTTTACCAGATGTATGGTCAATCTAAGACAGCTGAAATTGCTGATGACCTAAAAGATATTGGCCTGGAATTCGCTACACACTCTGGTCTTAGCATGGGCTTGTCCGACTTTACAGATATTAAGGGTTTGGACAAGATTATGAAGGATGGAGAGGATAAAGCTACTTTAATTAGCGATCAGTTTGACCAAGGGTTTATCACCGATGAGGAACGATACCGATTAACGGTTGATAACTGGATGAAAACTGATACAAACGTTCAGTCGGTGCTTAGCGAGCAGTTTACTAACGAGAACAGCGCTATGTCAGTGGCCGTTGTTTCTGGTGCTCGCGGTAATATCGGCCAGGTTAAAACAGCGGTAGGTATGCTCGGTGTCACAACCGATGCAAGCGGCCGTGCAATCGAACTTCCAATCCGTTCTAACTACAAGACTGGCTTGACTCCGCTAGAGTACTTTACGGCCACGCGAGGTGCACGTAAAGGTATGATTGACACCGCACTGAAAACCGCCGACTCTGGGTATTTGACTCGTCGGTTGGTTGATGTATCTCAAGATGTCTTTACCATTGATGAAGATTGCGATGACCCAGGATTTCCGCTCTATCGAAGCGACGCTAAAGAAATCGGTATTTCGTATGCGCAACGACTAACCGGTCGATATGCGGCTGAAAACATTGCAAAATATGTTAAAGCAGGTGAGCTGATTACTGAAGACGTGGCTGTCGAAATTGAGAAAGATGAAAGCCTTGATTGTATCCGTATAATGAGCGTTCTTTCATGTACCAACGTACGTGGCGTATCGCAGAAATCGTACGGCATTGATCCAGCAACAGGACAGTTGGTTAGTATCGCGCATCCAATTGGAGTAATTGCGGCACAAAGTATCGGTGAACCTGGTACGCAGTTGACACTTAAAACTTTCCACTCTGGTGGTGTGGCCGGTGAGGACATTACCACTGGTCTGCCCCGAGTTGAGGAGTTGTTTGAAGTTCGAACGCCAAAAGGTCATGCATTCCTTTCTGAAATTACCGGCGTTGTGAGCACCTGGGAAGAAGGTGAGCGCTACATAGTACAAGTTGCAGCGGATGATAAAGATAAAGTCGAGCTGAAAATTGACCAAAGAAATGTTCAGATCGCTGAAGGTAATGAGGTAGTAAATGGTGACGTACTTGCTGCAAACGAAGACGGCTCGGATCCTTTAATCGCCCCCGTAGCCGGTAAAGTGCACCTCACCAAGAAGCTAATTTCTATTTCTCCGAACAGTAAAAGTATTGTGCGTTATGAAATACCTGGTTTCAAACAGATCGTTGTCAAAGATGGCGACAAAGTGGAGGCTGGGCAGCGGCTCACAAACGGATCGATTAATCTGCATGAGTTGATGAAGCTTAAAGGTGTCGAAGCCACTCAGCGCTATATAATGAATGAAGTCTTACGTATATTTGCATCACAAGGTCAGAACATTTCTGATAAGCACCTTGAAGTGATTGTCAGACAGATGTTTAGCAGAGTTCAAATAGACGAAACAGGCGATAGCGAATTTGTAACCGGCGATACAGTTAGCAAGCTTTCGGTTGTAGAGACAAACGAACGACTAGCTGCTGAAGGTAAGAAACCAGTTAAGTATGTACAATTGTTGCTTGGTATAACCAAGGCGTCGTTGAGTACTGACTCGTTCTTAAGTGCTGCAAGCTTCCAAGATACTACTAGAGTTCTGATTGGTGCTGCAACCAGTGGTCGAGTCGATCACTTGTACGGACTTAAAGAAAACGTCATACTTGGTCGACGAATCCCGGTAGGTACTGGTTACTTGCCAGACGTCGATGGCGATGGTTTTACTGATACCGACGTACTCGATGAAGGAAACGACGAAGCTTGATTTCTGTAGTCCAATCTGTTAAAGTTAACTAAACAATATAAGTGTCCTGAGCCGTGTGTCGGCATTCACATGCTGCAGAAGGATGCAACACTAAGGAGAATAAATGCCAACAGTCAATCAATTAGTGCGCAAGCCGCGCAAGAAGGTGACGACTAAGTCAAAGTCACCGGCATTGCAGCGCATTACTAACAATCTTAAGAATAAGAACTACGAAAAACCATCACCGTTTAAGCGTGGTGTTTGCGTTAAAGTTACTACCAAAACTCCGAAAAAACCTAACTCTGCACTCCGTAAAGTCGCTCGCGTTCGATTGCAAAACGGCCATGAGGTATGGGCTTATATCGGAGGTGAGGGTCATAATCTACAAGAACACGCCGTAGTATTAATTCGTGGGGGTCGTGTAAAAGACCTTCCAGGTGTACGCTACCATGTGGTTCGTGGCAGTCTTGATCTTCAAGGAGTTTCTAACCGAAAACAAGGCCGTTCCAAGTACGGCACCAAAAAGGAGACCAAATAGATGAACTATCTGCAAACTTCAAACTTCAAACTTCAAACTTCAGAGAAGAACCATATTTCAAATACTCAAACTTTGAACTTTAAGCGACCCGAAGGAGCGTGCCATGCCGCGTAAAGTTACTGCATCATTAGTTCGTGATATTAAGCCGGATCGTTTGTATAACAGCGTGATGGTGCAGCGCTTAATTAATCGCGTTATGTTAAACGGAAAAAAGCAGCTTGCTGAGCGTTTGGTGTACGATGGCATGCAAAAAGCGGCTGATAAGCTGAAGGTTCAAAATCCACTAGAAGTGTTTGATACAGCCATGAAAAACATCCGCCCAAGTGTTGAGACTCGTTCTCGGCGGGTTGGTGGTGCAAACTACCAAATTCCGTTTGAGGTAAAAGGCCAACGTCAAAACCACCTGACCATAATGTGGTTTGTCACGGCCGCACGAGCTCGTAAGGGTATGAGTATGGCTGACCGGATCGCACTTGAGCTAATCGATGCCTATAACGGCACCGGTAATGCGGTCAAGAAGCGTGAAGACACCCACAAGATGGCAGAAGCTAATAGGGCCTTCGCTCACTTCGCAAGGTAAGATAGCTTATGCAGATGGCGCACTTTGAATTTTTCCACTCCAGTACTCATTCACGGTACAATTTACGTACCGTTTCTTGCGTGCTTCGAGGAGAAAATCCAAACTGCATCCATCTGCAAAACCTATCAGGGGGTAGAGATGTCTGAGTCTCTTGTCGCTACACCTGAACTCTCCTGTTTAGAAAGACCTTGTGCAGTTCTAGAAGCGTACGATAATCACGTTCGTGCTATTAACAGGGGCACCTATCATTGGTCGGATAGGGAAAGCCATTTTACAGAAATAGAAGAAACAGAGCGGGTTCTAAATGACGCTTTTGTTATTTCGGCAGGGACACGCTGTATCGAGCGGTTGCATGATGGTGAAGCCCATGTTTTTAATAAAGAGAAAGTAATATGCCCAGTTCTTGCCAAAAGAGCTGGCGTTAAAATTGAGGAATATTAGATGGCACAGAAGAAATATGAAATGGGTAAGATCAGAAACATCGGTATTATTGCACATATCGATGCTGGTAAGACAACTACAACCGAAGGTATTTTATACCGCACGGGTTTAAAGCATAAGATTGGTGCTGTTCACGAAGGTGAAACCACGACTGATTGGATGGCTCAAGAACGCGAGCGCGGTATTACCATCGTGTCTGCTGCGGTTACCTGTTACTGGAAAGATCACCAGATTAACATTATTGATACACCGGGTCATATTGACTTTACGGTTGAGGTAGAGCGGTCACTTCGTGTACTCGACGGTGCCGTAGTAGTATTTGACGGTAAAATGGGCGTAGAATCTCAGTCCGAAACTGTCTGGCGCCAAGCTGATAAATACAATGTGCCACGAATCTGTTTGATAAATAAGATCAACCAAACCGGTGGAGATTTTTATAAATCACTAGAATCCATCCATAATCGCCTAAGCAAACGAGCTTTCCCAGTGCACTTACCAATTGGGTTTGAGCAGAGTATTAACGGCGTAATTGATCTTGTCAGTATGAAGACTTATAGCTACAAGGATTTTACTGACAAAAACCTTACAGAAGGTGACATACCTGAAGACATGCTTGATCAAGCTAAAAAAGCTCGTAGTTTGTTAATCGAAAATGCTGTTGCTGAAGACGAAACTTTGTTAGAGCGATATTTTGAGGTTGGTGAAGACGGTTTGAGCGAAGAAGAAATCAACCACGCGATCCGAGCAGCTACACTATCTGGTAATTTCTTCCCAGTAACTGGCGGTGATGCTCGCGGCGTTATCGTTGAAAAGATCCTTAATATGGTAAATGACTATTTACCTAGTCCACCGGATCGTGGTGCTGTGTGGGGTACTCACCCAAAAACTGGCGATAAAGATGAGCGCCAGCCTTCTGAGAGCCAGCCAATGTCTGGTTTAGCGTTTAAGATTGCCACCGATTCGTTTGTTGGAAAGTTAGCCTACTTCCGTGTTTACTCAGGAAAACTTATCGCTGGTAGTTATGTTTTGAATTCGTCGACTGGCAACAAAGAACGTGTTGGGCGGATAGTTCGCATGCAGGCAGACAAGCGTGAAGAGGTTGATGAAGCTGGTGCGGGTGATATTGCCGCCATTGTTGGTCTAAAAGGCACAACCACCGGTAATACATTGTGCGATCCGGGTAGCCCGATTATCCTAGAAAGTATTAACTTCCCTGAACCGCCAGTTTCTATCGCGATTGAACCAAAGACCAAATCTGACCAAGAAAAAATGAGTATAGCCTTGCAACGGCTCGCAGAAGAAGACCCAACCTTCCGCGTGAGTGTTGATGATGAAACCGGCCAGACAATTATTTCTGGTATGGGTGAGTTACACCTGGAAATCCTGGTTGATAGAATGAAACGCGAATTTAAGGTAGAAGCCAATATTGGCGCTCCGCAAGTTGCATACCGTGAAACAATCCGTAAAGACGCTGTAGAGGCTGAAGGTAAGTTTATTCGCCAATCGGGTGGTCGTGGTCAGTATGGGCACGTCTGGCTCCGTCTTTCTCAAAACGAACAAGGAGCCGGATTCGAGTTCATTAATTCAATCAAGGGTGGTGTTGTACCGGCTGAGTACATTAAACCGGTTGAAGAGGGCATAAAAGAAGCTATGAACAATGGTGTCGTGGCTGGGTATCCAGTAGTTGACGTTAAAGTTGAACTGTATGACGGTAGCTACCATGATGTTGATTCATCTGAAATGGCCTTTAAAGCGGCCGGTTCTATCGGCTTCAAAGAAGGCATGAAACATGCCAAACCAACACTGCTAGAGCCAGTTATGAAGGTCGTGGTTGTTACTCCGGAAGAATTCATGGGTGACGTGATTGGTGACCTTAACTCCAAGCGTGGTCGAATCGAATCCATGGAAGATTTGCAGGCCGGTGTTAAGGAAATAACTGCGTTTGTCCCGCTCGCAGAAATGTTTGGTTACACCACTAATTTACGCTCCAGTACTCAAGGACGGGCTAGTTCAAGCATGGAGCTCGATCACTACGCCGATGTCCCTGGCCATGTTGCTGAAGCCATCCAGGCTAAAAAATAGACCATGAAAGCTACTATGCACCCATCCGGGTCACCTGAAAATAATCCAAGCAACGAGGATTTAGAAGTTCGTGACCCTGATTTAGGTAGAATTGCAAAAACTATGCTGGTGGGATTTGCTGCCATGGCTATTGTTGTCGGAGGCTGGAAAGTAGTCAGTGATGACGAGAACTGCCCAACAAACATCGATACTGCTGCAGAGAACTGTGAAGCCGTACCGACTGGTGAATAGTTGCACCTAGCTCAAAAAAATGCATTAATGTAGATTAATGGACTCAAAAATACAGGACAAAGAGTCGTTCAGAGAAGCTTACTGGAGTTACGCAAATTCGCACGTCGAACGCTTTAATAAGCATAGCGAAAGAAACGATATACTCAGAAAACCGTTTATGGTTGGCCGCTTCATAGTAGGTGTATCCAGTTCATTATTTCATGCGTCTTGGCAAACTATATCTGATTCTTTCCAAGAAGCTGAGCCAGAAACACAGCACGTAAGTGAAGATGAAGAAATCTCAGATGTATAGTGCTGTGAAAGTTTGCTCACAACAGGGTTTACAAACCTCTTAAACTTCGGTACTATACATTGGTAACTCGCGTGAGGGCTTTTGTTGGTTTGTGCCAACAAATATGGATCGCGAATCGTTATCAACAATAATTCATTAAACCCTCATGACTCATTTTCATGAATCATGAAAATACGAAAGGATTTATTAACTATGGCAGATTTTGACCGAAGCAAGCCACATGTAAACGTTGGAACTATGGGGCACGTTGACCATGGTAAAACCACATTGACAGCAGCTATTACAGCAACGCTTGCAAAAAAGCTTCCGAGCGACGTAAATAAACCAATTGCATATGATCAGATCGACAATGCACCGGAAGAAAAGTCCCGCGGTATTACTATCGCAACTTCTCACCAGGAATATGAGTCAGAAAACCGGCACTATGCACACGTCGACATGCCCGGTCACGCCGACTACGTAAAGAACATGATTACCGGTGCAGCTCAGGTTGATGGTGCAATTTTAGTCGTATCTGCCGCTGATGGCCCTATGCCACAAACGCGTGAGCATGTTTTGCTTGCTAAGCAAGTAGGAGTTCCTAGCATTTTGGTCTTCATGAACAAAATGGATCTTGCAGATCCGGAACTAGTAGAACTTGTCGAAATGGATATTCGCGAATTGCTTGGTAAATACGAGTTTGATGAAAATGCTCCTATCGTTAAAGGTTCTGCAATCAAAGCTCTTGAAGGTGATGCAGAGAACGAAGACGCTATTATGGAGCTTATTAAGGCGATGGATGATTATATTCCAGAGCCAAAGCGTGATCTTGATAAGCCTTTCTTGATGCCGGTTGAAGACGTGTTCTCTATTAAAGGTCGTGGAACGGTTGCTACTGGACGCGTCGAACAAGGAGTCGTTAAGGTTAACGAAGAAGTCGAAATTGTTGGTGTTCGTGACACTCGTAAATCAGTTGTTACTGGTGTAGAGATGTTCAAGAAAAATCTTGATCAAGGTCAAGCCGGTGATAACGTCGGAATTTTGCTACGCGGTATTGAACGCGATGACATCGAACGCGGACAAGTTATTTGTAAACCTGGTTCAATCACACCACACACTGAGTTTGATGCAGAAGTTTACATTCTTAAAAAAGAGGAGGGTGGTCGACATACCCCATTCTTTAAAGGGTACAAGCCGCAATTTTACATCCGTACAACCGATGTAACTGGCGAAGTTGAACTACCAGCAGACAAAGAAATGGTAATGCCAGGCGACACAGTAACCTTTAAGGTTAAGTTGCTTGCCCCGATTGCTATGGAGCAAGGTCTTCGCTTTGCTATCCGTGAGGGTGGCCGAACTGTTGGTGCTGGTGTAGTAACCAAAATCAACAAGTAGCAGCTAACAGAGCACAAAAAGTAAGGGAGTGAATAAATCACTCCCTCTTTTTTTGTTTTTGAGGCATTTCGCGATTTTCTTTCCGTTACGCACTCAACGTATTAGTATACGTCTCGCTTACGTTACTCAAGAGAAATCACAAACTGCACTCAACTCTGTCAGCTGCGTCGTCCTCGGAAGAAATCAAAAACTAGCACCGTGTGTGAATCCCTCAGAAGCGTTCCAGGCGTTACATTGTGCACGGGGATTTTGTTACGCACTCAACGTATTAGTATACGTCTCGCTTACGTTACTCAAGAGAAATCACAAACTGCACTCAACTCTGTCAGCTGCGTCGTCCTCGGAAGAAATCAAAAACTAGAACCGTGTGTGAGTTCCTCAGACCCGGGACAATCCAACTTTCAGTATTGAGAACACAGCTTGCAGGTGACTACGGCAGCAAAGTGTATAATTGGTTGTAGACGAAACTCTTAATTTGTTGTAAAATCGATACATAAATTAATCGTGTCGAGAACTCGTCCGGTCACTCATCACTCCGGAAGAGGTTACGATACACCGGTAAGTCTCCAGTTACCAGTTGCTTGTCACTAGAGAACCTAGAGACTAGAAACAAAAGACCAGAGACTACAACTACTGAAAGGAGTTGTCCATGGCTGAAGCCAAAAAATCATCAACCCCCGCTAAAAACGAGGTAAAGCAGCGCATACGTATACGACTAAAGGCGTATGATCATAAAGTAATAGATCAATCCACAAAACAGATTGTCGATACAGCGATTCGTACCGGTGCTACAATTGCCGGACCTATCCCATTGCCAACTAAGCGATCAGTATTTACGGTCGTTAAAAGCCCTCACGTTTATAAAAAACACCGCGAACAATTTGAGATGCGTGTTCATAAACGACTTATCGACGTATTAGAGCCAACACCGAAGACGATTGACTCACTCATGAATCTCTCATTGCCTGCCGGCTGTGACGCCGAAATCAAGATGTAAGGCTGCGACCTGCCCGTCTTGTCAGACAGACAGGCGGGCCTGCCCGTCTTGTCAGACAGACAGGCGGGCCTGCCCGTCTTGTCAGACAGACAGGCGGGCCTGCCCGTCTTGTCAGACAGACAGGCGGGCGCCGAAATAAAAATGTAGCAAGTTGGGTGCTTGCCCCGCAGTAATGTGTAGTATTTACTGACGGAATGAGGCTGAAATTAAGATGTAGCACTTGCTTCTGTAGCTTTGTGATACCATATTAATATTGTGGCAAACAAACCAAAAAAACACAGTAAAACATCCAATAACCAAGATAGCGTATTTGTACTAAAAATACTTTTGTATTTGCTGCTAGGAATGCAGTGGGTGTGGTTCGTTGATGCGTTAGGTAATGTAGTATTCTTACTGCCCTTTGGGCCAGCACTAGGGTTGCTATTTGCTAGTCACGAACACTTTAGTCTTGATAGAAAACTTGATTACACAGTTTTGTTATTGTCTGGAGCGGTTAGTTTTTTGCTTGGTGTAGGGTTTTACTTTACCGTTTAAGCGTTTTGTTATTGAGACAAATAGCACAATACTCTTCGGTGTCATTACGTGCTCGCCATATTTTTATAGCCTTCTTGGGCTGCATGATATCTAAATAACCAAATAAGTCTGCTAAGTCCCGTATTACAGAAGCAGTAATTCCTCTTAAAGAATAACCTCTGTAGTGAAGTAGCGCCCATTTATTACCAACCGGAACGACCACGATTGGGCTACGGGGCTTGTATTTTTTAAGTTTTTTGCCTTTTAACTGGCGCTGTAATTGGCTTGCTACGTAACCCGCGTCGTGTACTGCGGTTTGCGCATAACCACTGTTAGCAGTGTCTGCGTTATCCCCAATAACAAAGACATCGGGGTGAACTTTCAGGTAATTGTCTACTAGTATTTTACCGCGTTTAGAAATACCAAACCACTGGTTGTTTTGTCTATAAAATGAAGGTAATTTCGCTCCGGCGCACCATACGGCGGTGTTGGTATCAAATAAATGTTTATCGGTTACTAGTTGTTTAGAGGTCTCTTTTTTTACATTGGTTTTTGGCCAAAATCGTATACCTAACCTTTTCAACCTAAGTCGAGCATGCTTTGACGTGCTAACAGGTAAGTTTGGTAGCGGTTTGTCTGAACGATCAACAAGGTCAATTTGTACCTTGGGATGCTTGATTTTATGTTTTTTAGCTATCTTTTGTACATACGATGCTAAACCTGCCGATACTTCTACACCTGTTGCTCCAGCTCCAATAACAACGTAACTATGCTCGGAATTGTGTGCTGTTGTCATGAAATCGTGTAGGTGTTTCCGTAAATCTAAAATTTCATCAGGGGAAGTCACGCTAAAGGCGTTTTGTTTGATACCTGGTGTGTCAAAATAGTCTGGTACGGAGCCTAGTGCAAGAACGACCTTATCGTAGTGTAGCGACTTACCGGATCCAGTAGTTAAGATATGTTTGTTCATATCAATGTGTTTGGCACGACCGTATATAACTTCTACATTTTTTAATGGTTTAGTTATATCCTTAATCGGTATGGAGGAAGCGCGCATTGTAAAGCCTGTGGCAGTACGATACAGGGCGGGGCAATAGCGAAAGTCATGTCGCTCCGTTAAAAGCGTAATTTGAACGTCACTGCGAGAACGGAGTTGCTTAGCAAGAGCTAAACCTCCAAACCCGCCGCCGACAATAATTAATCTAAGCATTAGTAATACTATAGCTTTATCTGTAGCCTGTATACAAGTAGTTGCACAGAATCACGGTAACGGTTACTCTATTAGTGAAATGACAAAATATATAAAAGAAATAGAAAAACAAATTACTGGTGAGGTTAGCACTGAAGCAGAAATTAAGAATGCTTACAGTCACGATGCCAGTCTGTTTGAGGTTGTACCCCAAGCTGTGGTGTTTCCAAAGGATAGCTCAGACGTTCAGAGTGTCGTTAACATCATACGTAAAGCCAAACAATCAGGAGAAAATGCCGCAATTACAGCTCGAAGTGCAGGTACTGATATGGGCGGTGCGGCAATAGGCGAATCGATAGTACTAGACATGACGAAGTACTTTAATGCTATTCACGAAGTCACGTCGACCTCAGCGCACGCGCAGCCAGGAGTTTATTATCGAGATTTTGAGGTATCAACACTTGAACATGGTGCTTTATTGCCACCGTATCCTGCCTCAAGAGGGCTGTGTACGATTGGCGGCATGGTTGCTAATAACTCCGGAGGAGAAAAATCACTTCAGTACGGCAAGACTGAAAACTTCGTACGTGAGCTAAAGGTAGTGCTGTCAGATGGTAATGAGTACACCATTAAACCTCTAAAAAAGCCTGAACTCGATAAAATAATGAAAAAGAATACATTCGAGGGTCGATTTTATAAGCAAGTATTTGATCTAGTAGAAAATAATTATGACGAAATAAAAGCTGCTAAGCCTAATGTAAGTAAAGACTCCACCGGATACCATATATGGAATGTTTGGGATAGGGATACGGGTATATTTGATTTGACTCAGTTGATAGTCGGTTCACAGGGTACTTTGGGTATAGTTACCGATATAACATTTCGACTCGTGCCCGCACCGAGACATTCCGGAACTCTTGTTGTATTTCTAAGAGACATTAGCGATCTTGGAAAATTAATAAATGATGTATTGCGACATAAACCTGCTACTTTCGAAGGTTTCGACAACTATACATTGATGCTTAGTATTAAACTGTTCTTTTACTTTAGAAAAACACTTGGTTGGTTTGGCATGATGAAACTAGGTCTGCAACTTATACCGAATGCTCTTATGATGTTCCGCGGCATACCGAAAATGGTCTTACTGATTGAGTTTAATGGCCAGACCAAAGACGAGGTTAAGCAAAAAGTTCACAATATGCGTACTGCACTAAAGCCTTACAACCATGAAGCATTGTTCGAAGAAGATGAGACCGAGGCCAAAGCCAAGAAATTTTGGATTATGCGCAGAGAGAGCTTTAACTTGCTAAGGAAAAAGGTTAAAGACAAGCATACTGCACCATTCATTGACGATCTTGTAGTGCCACCTCATCACCTACCAGCATTTTTACCTAAGGTGAGAGAAATTATGAAGCGGTATAAGCTACTTGCAACCATTGCTGGTCATATGGGTGATGGTAATTTTCATATTATTCCGCTTATGGAAATTGAGAAACAAAGTGAACGAGACAAACTAGAGCCAGCAATGAGAGAAGTCAATAAATTAGTTTTAGAATTTGGCGGTTCGTTATCAGGTGAACATAACGATGGTATGATACGCGGCCCGTGGTTAGAGCAAATGTATGGAGCCAAAACTCTGGGATACTTTAAACAGGTAAAGTCAATATTTGACCCAACCAATATATTCAATCCACATAAAAAGACTGATGCTGAGTGGGAATATAGTATCAACCATGTTCGCAAGAGCTTCTAGATATCAATACTTATACATAAATAAAAATCCTCGGTGTATATAACCGAGGATTTTTCAGTATTAGCTGGAAGTTTAGTTGCTAGCTGAGTATAGGGAACTTTTTCACTAAAGCAGTTTTCTTCCATTGTTTACCAAAGCCAAGTCGTTGATTGTTGTCACCGAAGTAGATGGCTGCTAGTAGGACGCTGTAGACTACATGGTCATCTAATACTGGGTGATGTTCTGGTGGTAGCACTGCAGTCCACATCATCATGAGCATAACTGCACCACTGATAGTTCCTAGTTTTGTTGCGATTCCAAATGTTAGCGCAACACCTATACCAAGAAGACCCGTCATAAATAACAAATCAATAAAACCGTTTCCAGCCAAACCTGCATAAAAGTCTGCGAATGGTCCTTGAGTGCCAAACTTTAAAAATCCAGTGGTTGACGAGCCGCCCTGTAGTGCTGCACTGTCACACATTACGTTAATGCCATTGGTCGCCGCATCTCGGCAAGTGGAAAAACCAAGCCCAATTAATTTGTCAAGAAACGCCCATAAAAACACCAGGCCAACGCTAATTCTAGCGATTCCAAGCGATACGAACAGTTTATTTAGTGATTCTTTCTGTCTTGCCATAGTTTATGACTCCGTTGTTACTTTATATATCGTATAATAAGCATTAGCGTGACACTTTGCAAGTGTCGGTGGATTTAGCGCAGCTTTGAAATCAATATTTGAAATCTTTACCGTAATAGTGTTTATTGTAAAAAAATATATGTAGAATGAACAACATATTGACAGGAGTAGGCGTTAAGTGCTAATCTGTTTTGGTATATAAAAATTCCAGACGGGATGGTTGATGTTGCAGGTCTACCAAATCAGAGGTAGAAACCACCACAGACCAGTATGTTACGAGTGCGCTAATAAACGCATCAAAGATAAATCTAAATATTAAGGGACGCTATGAAAGCTTTAATCACCAGAAAAGTTGGCATGACTAGCACTATCAATGATGATGGTACGGTTCAAGCCGTAACTTTGCTTTCCGCTAGCCCAAATACCATTACACAGGTGAAGTCCGACGAGACAGATGGTTACACATC
Source organism: Candidatus Saccharibacteria bacterium (assembly GCA_034521515.1). Classification (NCBI taxonomy): domain Bacteria; phylum Candidatus Saccharimonadota; species Candidatus Saccharimonadota bacterium. The sequence continues at coordinate 92,784 of JAXHMH010000004.1, forward strand.
TGTCCAGATTGGTATGGGTACAAAAAAACACGGCAAAGCGCAGGCAGGACATTTTAAAAAATCTAACGTTATGCCGGAAGTATCACGAGAAGTCCGTGTAGAAGAAATATCAGAAGACCTCACCGTTGGTAACCATCTAACAGCTGAGGTTTTTTCAGTTGGCGACACCGTCCATATCACCGGAACCAGTAAAGGTAAGGGTTTTGCCGGCACTATTAAACGTCACAATTTTCATCAACAACGCAAAACACACGGCGGAAACGGCAATGTACGTAAACCGGGTTCAATCGGTTCAATGTATCCTCAGCGTATTTTTAAAGGCAAAAAAATGGCTGGACAGATGGGTGGCGAACAAGTGACAGTTCGTAATCTACGCGTTGCACTGATTGATGCGGAACATAATGTCATAGGCATTGCCGGAGCAGTTCCAGGACCCCGCAAAGGTATAGTGATAATCAGGGAGGCCAAATAATGTCTGTAGCAACTTACACCAAGACAGGCAACAAGGCCACTGCACCGATAAAACTCGATAAAAAAGTGTTTGAAGTTGAAGTCAAGTCACATGATTTATTAAAACAGGTTTACGAAACCTACCTGTCGAATGGTCGACAAAATTTAGCGGTTACCAAAAAACGTGGCGAAGTAAGCGGAGGCGGACGCAAGCCATGGAGGCAAAAAGGTACCGGCCGTGCACGTTTTGGTTCTAGCCGAAATCCAATTTGGCGAGGAGGCGGTATTGCGTTTGGGCCGAATGGTTCTGAGACTTATATCAAGAAATTAACCCAAAATACCAAACGCACGGCTCTTCGCCAGGCATTAAGCCTAGCTGCAAAAGAAAATCAGCTAATTGTCATTGACGATTTTGCAGTTAAAAATTCCAAAACATCCGAAGCAGCAGCTTTACTCAAGAAAATCGGTGCTCCTAAAAATGTTCTTTTAGTTGTTCCAACCAAGGAAACAACGGTTGAGCGAGCACTGTCTAATCTTAAGAGCGTAAAATTGGTTTCAGCTATGTATTTAAATGTATTTGATGTAATAAATGCCGATCATGTAGTTATTACAGCCCCAGCACTTGAGCAAATTTCAACATGGCTAAGAGGAGACAATAAATGAAGATAATGACTCTAAAGCCACGAATGAGTGAAAAAACTTACGCCTTATCACAAGAAAAAAACGTCTATGTATTTGATGTACCTAAAGATGCGAACAAGACTACGGTTGCTCATGCTGTAAAGCAGCAGTTTGGTGTCAAGGTAACAGATGTTAACATCACCAACATCAAGGGTAAATCAAAACGAACTGTTCGGCGCGGTGGACGCCCTATAGCTGGGCGTCAGTCAGATGTAAAAAAGGCTTACGTTGTACTTGATAGCAAGGACTCAATCCCAGTATTTGCGGCTGTCGAAGAAGCTGAAAAGAAGGCTGAAAAAGCCGCGAAAAAGGAGGCTAAATAATGGCGATTAAACAGATGAAACCAACTACGCCAGGCCAGCGCGGCATGACAACCCAGGACTTCTCTAAGGTGACTTCAAAAAGACCTGTTAAATCATTGCTAGTCACCAAAAAGCAAAAAAGTGGTCGCAACAATCAGGGTCGAATCACTACACGACATAAAGGCGGCGGTGCGCGTAAGTTTTACCGAGTTGTTAATTTTAGCCTTGCGCCTGGAACCGAGGCTGTCGTTGAGCAAATTGAATATGACCCAAATAGAAGCGCTCGAATCGCACGCATTAAGGATCAACACGGTAAACTACACTACATCATTGCTGCACAAGGTATGAGTGTCGGAACAAAAATAGCGGCTGGTGATGAAGTAGCCGTAGAAGTTGGGAACCGACTGATGTTAAAGAATATTCCAGTTGGTAGCGTGGTGCATAACGTTGAGCTGCAACCCGGTAGAGGTGCGCAACTTGTTCGATCAGCAGGTAATGGAGCCCAATTAACTGCCAAAGAAGGTAAGTACGCGCATGTTAAGTTACCAAGTGGCGAAGTGCGTATAGTATCTTTGGATTGCATGGCTCATGTGGGAGCTATCGGCAACGAAAAGCATCAGAATATTAAGATCGGAAAAGCTGGCCGAAATCGCCGTAAAGGTATTCGTCCGTCTGTGCGAGGTATCGTTATGAATGCCGCAGATCACCCACACGGTGGTGGTGACGGAGGTTCGCATGGAGTGGGACGCGATCCACGTACGCCATGGGGTCAGCCAACTTTGGGTTACAAGACCCGATCACGTAAGCGAAATAATAAACTTATCGTCCGCAGTCGACATGCGGCCAAGAGGAAATAAGGAGTAAGCAATATGAGTCGTTCACTGAAAAAAGGACCATTCGTAGATCCGAAGCTTGCCAAAAAAGTGGCCGCATTGGGTTCTGATGATCGTACCATCATTAAAACATGGGCACGTAGCAGCACGATTTCGCCAGAATTTGTAGGCCGTACTATAGCAGTCCACAACGGTAAAGTGCATGTGCCGGTATTTGTTACCGAAAACATGGTAGGTCATAAGCTAGGTGAGTTCGCGCCGACACGTAAATTCCGTAGTCATGGCGGTAAGCTCGCGAAAGGCGGCAAGTAATGAGTGTTAAAGCATCAGCAAAAGGCGTACGTTTGAGTCCGCGCAAAGTCGGCGTGGTAGCTGCGCTTGTTCGTGGACGGACAGTAGCGGATGCTATAACAATATTGGATCATACACCGCGTCGTCCGGCCAAAGCTGTTAAAACTGTCATCCAATCAGCTCAAGCTAATGCTGATAATAACCATGGCTATAAGCCCGACTCTCTTCGTATATCTACGATAACTGTAACTCCCGGACCACGCTATAAACGATTTCGACCAGCGGCTCACGGTAGGGCGTTGCCGTACATGCACCGAACGTCACATATTTTTATAGAAGTTGATGGCGATAAACGAGAACGTAAAAAGCCAGTTCGACAAGCCCAGGGTAAGTCGGCTGCAAAGCGTACCTCAACCAAGAACTCTGCGACTGACGCTCAGAGTAAAGGAGACAAATAATGGGACAAAAAGTAAATCCAATTAGCATGCGCCTCCAAGTGACTAAAAACTGGCGAAGTAAATGGTTTGCCAATAAACGTGACTACGCAAAAGTCCTTACCCAGGATCTAAAAGTTCGTAAAATGATTCAAGACAAACTAGGATCACGGGCGGCAATTAATACTGTTGATATAGAACGCTCGCCTAACCTTGTATCGGTTACTATCAGTACTGCTAAGGCAGGAGTAGTGATTGGACGCGGTGGTGTGGGTGCACAAGAGCTAAAAACAGCAATTGAAAAAGTGTTTAACATTCCAGCTCGAGTAAACATTGAAGAAGTTAAAAAACCTGAGCTGCATGCAAAACTAGTAGCCGAAAACATTGCACATCAATTAGAACGACGAATATCGTTCCGTCGTGCTATGAAATCATCAGCAGCAGCAACTATGAGAGCTGGCGCAAAAGGAGTTCGTATTGAGTTGTCTGGGCGCCTGGGCGGTAACGAGATGTCCCGTCGCGAAAAAGAGGTTCAAGGCAGCGTGCCACTACACACTGTACGAGCAAATATTGACTATCATGCAGCGCGTGCGCAATATCCAAATTCAGGGATCATAGGCGTGAAAGTGTGGATTTACAAAGGAGAAGCAAGCTAATGTTAATGCCTAAGCGTACAAAATACCGCAAAATCCGTAAAGGAAAAATTCGTGGTGTCGCTACGTCGGGACACGAGATTGCCTTTGGGACGTACGCATTACAGTCTCAAGGAATGGATCGGATTACAGCTCGACAAATTGAATCTGCTCGTCAAGCGATGACACGCCATATAAAGCGCGGCGGTAAGATTTGGATCAGGATATTCCCTCATACTGCTGTCTCACGCAAACCACAGGACGTAAAAATGGGTAGTGGCAAAGGTAACCCCGAGTTTTTCGTTGCTAAGGTGCGACCAGGCACAATTTTGTTCGAGATGCAGGGAGTACCAGAAGCTACTGCTCGTGAAGCAATGAGACTAGCCGCACATAAGTTACCGATTAGAACCAAATTTCTAGTCAAGGAGGAGGCGTAACCATGAAGATTATGGAAATACGTAAATTATCAACCGCTGAATTGACTACCGAGAGTACTAAATTGCGTGATGAAATCGCTGAACTAAAGCGACGTCTTCACATGGGCGAATTACAAAATAACCGCATTATTCGTGAGAAACGAAAAGATCTAGCTCGTATGTTGACCGTCCTCAGCGAGCAACTCACAAAGGAGAACATCTAATGGCTAAATCATTTGTTGGTGTTGTTTCGTCTGATAAAGCACATAAATCAATCGTTGTTACTGTGCAGACTCACAAAACGCACCCTATCTACAAAAAACAATATGTTTCTACAAAGAATTTTATGGCTCATGACGAGACTAATCAGGCTAAAAAAGGTGACAAGGTTCTAATTGAAGAAACTAAACCTTTGAGTGCTCGTAAACGATTTATATTGAAAGACATTTTAAATCGCGCAGCTATACAACACACTGAAGCTTCGATCGAAGTTCCTGGCGTTGCGTCGAAAGACGAACAGGAGGAGCAAGCATGATTTCTCAAGAATCACGTTTAGGCGTCTGCGATAACAGCGGCGCAAAAGAAATCCTTTGCATTAGAGTTCTGGGTGGCACCAAAAGGCGTTACGCTCGTGTTGGTGATACTATCGTAGCTTCAGTAAAACAAGCCAGTCCAACAGGGAATGTCAAAAAGAAGACAGTTGTTCAAGCTGTCATTGTCCGAACTCGAGATACTATTCGACGTAAAGATGGGTCAACAATTAGATTTGATGAAAACGCTGCAGTAATAATCGGTGATGACAAACAACCAAAGGCAACCCGAATATTTGGCCCGGTACCTCGTGAGCTACGAGACAAGGGCTACGCCAAGATAATCAGCCTAGCTCCGGAGGTACTATAATGAGTACAAAGTATAAAGTACAAAGTTCGAAGGTATATAAAATTCGATTAAAAAAAGGCGATACTGTAATTGTTCGTTCCGGTAAGCATAAAGGGCAAACCGGTAAAATTACAGCGGTACACCCGACTGAAAATACTGTAACGGTTGAAGGAATTAATATTGTCAAAAAACACCAAAAGCCTAACAAGGCGTATCCACAAGGCGGCATTATTGAAATAACTAAACCAATATCAGTAAGTAAGGTAGCGATGTATGACTCTGTCAATAAGAAACCGTCGCGAATTGGCTTTGAAATTGATAAAGACGGTAATAAGAAGCGTGTTCTTAAGACGTCTGGCAAGGAGGTGAAATGATGTTTTGTTCCACCCAACATCAGGTTTTTGGTTTTAGGTTAGAGGTTATAGCTTCTATGAGCCTTCCGACACCTAGCACATACAGACTAACACCTACAAGTGACCGAAGGGAGATTGCATAATGGCTGAAACTAAAGCAAAGACACCAATAGCTACTGCTCGTCTGAAACAGCAGTATAACGACACCTATGCTAGGGAACTACTAAAAGAGCTCGGTCTTAAGAACTTTAACCAGGTACCAATGTTACAGAAAATTGTTATTAACGTAGGTCTTGGGAAGGCTAAAGACGACAAAAAGGCTATAGAAGTAGCAGGCAATACAATCCGTAAAATAACCGGACAACAGCCGGTTGATACCTACGCCAAAGCTTCAATCGCAGGTTTTAAATTGCGTGAAGGAAATAAGATCGGCATAAAGGTAACTTTACGTGGCGATAAAATGTATGAATTCATGGATCGACTCATAAATATAGTGCTTCCGAGATTGCGTGACTTCCATGGCGTAAGTACAAAATCGTTTGATAAATCTGGAAACTTTAGCTTAGGAATTCCTGACCAATCCGTTTTCCCGGAATTAACTTTTGATGAGACGACTACAACGCATGGCTTACAGACAATATTTGTTGTTGATTGCGAAGAAGCCGCACATTCCAGGGCACTTTTAGAGAAGTTTGGTATGCCGTTTGAGAAATCTAATCAGCAAAGTAAGGGGGCTAAGTAATGAGTTTGAGCGAAATTAGCAACCAGAGCTTGAATTCATTTCAAGCCCTGCGCGATGAGAAAAACCGTAGGTTTGTTTCATGTATAGATAAGGAGACTGAATAATGGCCAAAAAAGCAATTGTGGCACGTGATGCCAAACGACAGAAAATGATTCAAAAGTATGCCGCCAAGCGAGCTGAATTAAAAGCTATGGGGGATCGTGAAGGTTTACATAAGCTACCTCGAAACAGCTCACCGACTCGTTGGAAGAATCGATGCGCCGAAACCGGACGTCCGCATGCTTATATGCGTCAATTTGGTTTAAACCGAATTAGTTTTCGTGAGCACGCAAGTAAGGGAGAAATACCAGGCGTTACTAAATCAAGCTGGTAGGAAAGGAATAAATATATGTCAACAGTTACAACCGACCCAATCGCCGACATGCTCTCACGGATTCGTAATGCTATTGCGGTTCGCAAGACAGAAATTAACCTTCCGCATAGCAAGGTTAAACAATCAATCGCAGAACTGTTAAAAACAAACCGCTTTATTGATGATGTTAAAGTTGCTGATGCCAGCATCGGAAAGTCATTAAAAATCATGATTCACGATGATAATTCAAATGCTCGAATCACTGAGATTGTCAGATTAAGCAAACCAGGACGGCGTTATTATGCCAGTGCAGATAAAATACCGACCGTAAAACGTGGCCGTGGACTGGTTGTTGTCAGCACCAGTAAGGGCTTAATGACCGGTCAAGACGCCAAAAAGCAAGGTGTCGGCGGCGAATTAATTTGTAAAGTTTATTAGGATGTTAAGAGTTATGAGACAAGAGACAAGAGAACAAAAGATGTTTGCATCGCAAATTTCTCACTACTCGCAGTTCCCTACTCACAGCTCTATAACTGAAAGGAGTGAAAGATGAGTCGAATAGGAAAACTGCCGATTGAAGTACCAACCGGCGTGACAATCACTGTCGACCAGGATAATATCACCGTTGTCGGGCCGAAAGGCACGTTAACGCAGTTTATGTTGCCCGGTATCACCGTGAAACAAATAGAAGGTCAGGTTACAGTAAACCGCGTTAATGATGAGCCACAAAATCGCAGTAAACATGGTCTCATGCGGTCGCTTATAAACAATATGATTGTCGGTGTTACCGATGGATTTGAAAAAAAGCTTGAATTAAGCGGTGTTGGCTACAGAGTATCGGCAGCAGGTAACGATTTGAAGCTTAATATAGGCTTGTCACACGAAGTAATATATAAGATACCAAGTGAAGTAACGGCAAGCGTTGACCAGAATACAATTACCATAAAGGGTATAAGTAAACAGCAAGTTGGACAGATTGCATCAGAAATTCGGAGCTTACGTAAACCAGAACCGTACAAAGGTAAAGGCATTAAGTATGCAGATGAACGAATTTTACGGAAATCTGGAAAATCAGGAAAGGATAAATAATGACAAGACTATCTGATAAATTACGCAACCTTTCACAGCGAAAACGACGCGTCCGTTCTACGATCACCGGTACGGCTGAGAAGCCGCGACTCAGTGTTTTTATTAGTAACAAGCATGTATTTGCCCAGTTAATAGATGACACGTCGCACTCCACCATTGCTGCTGCAACTACCGTCGGGCAGAAAAAGCTTACTGGTACAATGACCGAAAAGGCCGAATGGGTCGGTGAGCAAATCGCTAAAAAAGCCAAATCATCCAACGTAAAACAAGTTGTTTTTGATCGTAATGGCAGGTTATATCACGGACGCATTAAGGCATTAGCTGAGGCAGCTCGTGCAGGAGGATTGGAGTTTTAATATGATTCAAAAGCAACAAACACGTCGACAGTCAGGCCAACCGCAAGTTGAAGAGAAGCAGTTTGATGAACGTGTAGTTCATATTGATCGTGTGGCACGAGTCGTTAAGGGTGGACGTAGGTTCAGGTTCCGTGCGCTCGTGGTTATTGGTGATCACAAAGCTCAAATTGGCATTGGCGTATCAAAAGGAGCTGACGTAACTACAGCAGTGACTAAGGCTGTAGACGTCGCTAAGAAAAACTTGGTCAAGATTGCCATATATAACAACACTATACCGCACGAAGCTGAAGCAAAAGTAAGTGGTGCACATATTCTGGTCAAACCAGCAGCACCTGGTACTGGGCTGATTGCTGGTGGTGTCGTACGGATTGTTCTTGAAGTCGCAGGTATTAGTAATGCGTTATCAAAGTCACTTGGCTCGGCCAACAAAATTAACATCGCATATGCTACATTAAAAGCGCTACAAAGCATTGAGCCAGCAGAAAATTGGCACACTACACGCTATAAACAGGAGCAAAAGGCTGATAAATCAAGCACTAAGTCAAAGACGGTTAAAACAAAGTCCACCGCAGCCACTAAGGAGAGCAAAGATGAAGTATAATCAATTGAATACTAAATCTCACACTAAAAAAACTCGTGCCGGACGCGGTATAGCGGCCGGACGTGGCAAAACAGCAGGACGTGGCACCAAAGGACAGAACGCCAGAACTGGTGGCGGTGTACGACCTGGATTTGAAGGTGGGCAAAATCCGCTATTGCAGCGTATTCCAAAGCTGCGTGGTTTTATATCAGCTCGTAAGGCAGCTGAAGTAGTCTACACTAACCAACTTGGATCGCTAAAGTCGAATGTTGATAATTTCACGCTTTTTGATGCAGGTTTGGTTAGTAGCCCGCATACAAAGGTAAAGCTACTGCTTAAGGGCGAGGTATCAAAGAAGTTTGATATCAAGTTACAGTCCGCAAGCAAGCAAGCTATCGAAGTAGTACAAAAGGCCGGCGGTAGTTTTACGAAAGTAGATCAAGTAAAACGACAGGCTAAACCAAAAACTACTAAGTAATTCTGTCGCTCCACTATAAATTGAGGAGATTGTACGGTATCCTGTAGCGTAGAGCGAAAAAACTTAGAAAGTGTTAAGGGGTAAAACGAAACATGAACTGGAAGATTATTTGGCGGTCATTGAGAAATAGCGACATGCGTCGCCGGGTTCTCGCTGTACTGGGTATTTTGCTGGTGTTTCGTATATTGGCACATGTACCTATACCGCTTGAAGATTCAGAGACATTGGTACAGATACTAGAGAATCTGTTTTCTGCTGACACGCCTCAGCTACTGAGCTTTATTGATATTATTTCCGGAGGTGCATTGGCGAATTTCTCGATAATGATCGTTGGTCTTGGACCATACATTAATGCTAGCATCATTATGCAGCTCTTAACTCGCGCCATTCCAAAATTAGAGACGTTAAATAAAGAGGGTGGCTTTGGGCGCAAAAAGATCAACCAATACACTAGAATGCTAACGTTCCCATTGGCAATTATTCAGTCAATCGGTGCAATTTATTTGGTCAGGCAGGCTGCAACCCGTGTCGGAGGTATAGGCGATATCACCGCGAACACTTCGATTTTACAGTGGGTGTTGATGGTGTCAGCCCTTACTGGCGGTGCTATGTTACTTATGTGGCTTGGTGAACTCATTACTGAACAAGGCATAGGCAATGGTATATCTTTGTTAATTACTGCCGGGATCGTGAGCCAGTTACCGGTTACTATTCAATCCATCCAGGACGCAGTGTTTCGAGGACCTGGCGATATGGAGGTCTTTGGTATAAGCCTAAATAGCGTAGAGGCTATATACGCAATGGTTATTCTAGTCGCAACAGTGCTGTTAACGGTGGGTATCGTCAAATTGAACGAATCTGCACGCAGATTAACAATTCATTATGCTAAGCGAGTACAAGGCAATCGAACTTACGGTGGAGTCACCACCACTATGCCAATTAAGCTTATTACAGCCGGCGTAATTCCGATTATATTTGCAGTTGCTTTTTTGAGCGTGCCAAGTTTCGCTGGTCAGATATTAATCGGAATGAGTAGTGAAAGATTGCAAGTAATTGGCGAAAAGTTAAGCATTTGGTTCGCGAACCCGACCGCAGAAACATTTGCTGCTGGCGGCTGGGAACCGTTTATATATCCTGTCACTTATTTCTTATTGGTGTTTATGTTTACCTTCTTCTATACGGGAATCACTTTTAACGCCAAAGAAATTGCCGAGAATCTACAAAAACAAGGCGGTTTTATAGAAGGTGTCCGATCAGGGTTACAGACTGAAAAGTATTTATCAAAAGTCGTAAACCGGTTGACGCTGTTTGGTGCGACAGCATTAGGCTTTATTGCCCTTACACCGATTATTGGACAAATATTCCTGACGTCCAATATAGCAATCGGTGGAACCAGTATATTGATCTTGGTAGCTGTTGCGGTGGAAACATTGCGTTCTATAGAATCAAGAGCGCTCATGGTGACATACGATCAATACGAACAACCTGATTTCTTCACTGAAATGGAACAACGCCAGGAGGAAGAAAAAACTTCATCCCGGCGCAAGAAGGTATTATCTAAACTGCGCAGAAAAAATAAGAGCTAATCTATAGACTTATGAAAAAACTCTTTACAGATAGACTGTCTATCTGGTAAAATTACTTGACGTTATATTTTATGGTCAAAAATAAGGAAGTTATCGAACTAACGGGAGAAATCATCGAGGCCCTACCAGGGACTCAGTTCCGAGTCGAACTCGAAAACGGCCATCAAATTATAGCTCACGTTGCTGGAAAGATGCGGAAATATTATATCCGATTGGTTCCTGGCGACAGCGTTACCGTTGAGTTGACCCCTTACGATCTTACGAAGGGCAGAATCACGTACCGCAAGTAATTATAAATTAAGCAGTGTGTCTTTCGTAGCTTTAGCGAAGAAGGATCCGCATTACACAAGGAGTGTTCATGCGTGCAGCAATAAGAACAAAAGACTTGTTCTTCGTAGTCCGGAGGACAGAGTAGTATGAAAGTACGTGCAAGCGTCAAAAAAATAAGTCCCGACGACAAGATTGTTCGCCGTAAGGGTCGATTATACGTTATCAATAAGATGAAGCCGAAACACAAGCAGAGGCAGGGATAATGATGTTTCGCTTTACTCAACATCAGTACACAGTACAAAGTACACAGTTCGCGGCTACTCCAAGCCTAACTATCAACTGTAAACTGTATACTGATCACTTTAGTGACCGAAGGGAGATTGCGTAATGGCAAGAATTTCCGGTGTAACTATCCCTGATGCAAAGCAAGTCCAAGTAGCCTTGACATATGTTCACGGTATTGGTCCAAAAATCAGCCGAGATATCTTGCAGTCTGCAAAAATTGATCCGACTGTCCGCGTCAAGGATTTAACCGATAATGAACTTGGCAAAATTCAGGATGTAATTGGTGAAAAATTTACTGTCGAGGGCGAACTACAAAGAATTGTTGTCGGCAATATTAAGCGATTAAAAGATATTAAATCGTATCGAGGGCTTCGCCATCAAGGTAGTCTTCCATCTAGAGGTCAACGAACCCGAACCAATGCTCGAACCAGACGAGGTCGGAAGATGACAGTCGGTGGTACAACTAGAAAAGCTCCAAGTAAAACATAGGGATAATTGATAATGACTGAAGCAACAACCACCAAGACAACCACGAGAAAAAAGAAGATAAAGCGCAGTGTTCCTGCCGGCCAAATGCACGTTTTGGCTACGTTTAATAACACACTAATTACGTTTACCGATAAAAGCGGCGGCGCACTAACGAACTCCAGTGCGGGTAGCTGTGGTTTTCGCGGCTCCAAAAAAGGTACGGCATACGCAGCTCAAATAGCGACGGAAAAAGCTGCACAAGCTGCGAAGCAACAGTTTGGCCTATCCAAAGTTGACGTCTATGTTCGTGGTATCGGCCTCGGCAGGGAAGCAGCCATTCGCAGCCTTACTAACGCAGACATTCAAGTAGAGTCTATTAAAGATGTAACCGGAGTACCTCACGGGGGCGTTCGCCCGCGTAAGGCGCGACGAGTATAGGTTGAAAGGTTAATATTATGGCAAGAGATACACAATCAATCGTCAAGATGTCACGCCGCGAGGGCTATGCATTGCACCCCAAAGCCCATAAAGCTTTGGTGAAGCGACCGACACCACCTGGCGAAACAAATACTATGGGTCGACGAAACAAACCCAGTCAATACTCTATACAATTGCGAGAAAAGCAAAAGGTCAAGCGACTATACGGTTTACTTGAGCGACAGTTCTCAAAATTAATGAAAGAAGCATCGCGCAAAAAAGGTCAATCTGGTGAGATGTTACTACAATTACTGGAACTACGCGCTGACAATACTATATATCGGTCTGGTTTGGCGCCAAGCCGTAGAGCAGCACGCCAGCTTGTTACGCACGGCCATTTTTTACTTAATGGGCGCCGTTTCGACATCCCGTCACTTCGGGTTAAAAGCGGCGATAAGCTTGAGCTTCGGGATAAAAGTAAGACAAACGACTATTTTAAGAGCCTAGACGATATCAGTCCTGCACCTACAGAAACCCCCAGTTGGATAAAAGTAGATCGTAAGAAGTTCACGGTTGATATAACCGGAATACCATCAAGAGAAGAAGCTGAACCAGATATAAATGAACAATTAATCGTAGAGTATTACTCACGCTAAGGGAGGCAGAGGAAAATATGTCAAAATCAATTTATACACCAGGTCTTGTAAACGTCGATGAACAAGGCGAAAACAGTGCCGTTTTCACCATCGAACCACTACACACCGGTTACGGTATGACGCTTGGTAACTCGATCCGCCGAGTTTTGCTATCAAGTATTGCCGGTGCAGCAATTACTTCGTTTAAAATCGAAGGCGTGTCACATGAGTTCACGACTGTTCCGGGCGTAAAAGAAGACGTGGTTGATATTATGCTGAACCTCAAGGGCGTACGTGTACGTGTATTCGGTGATGAGCCTCAGAATCTTAGGCTAACTAAAAAAGGTAAGGGTAAAGTTGTCGCTAAAGACATTGAAACCAATGCTGATGTTGAAATTGTTAATCCAGACTACGAAATCGCTACAATTGATGATGATAAAGCTACCTTTATTATGGATCTAACCGTAGAAAAAGGTCGTGGCTACCGCACGATTGAAGAAGAAGCTGAGCGTAAGTCAAGCGATATGATTGCTCTTGACGCGGTTTTTAGCCCCGTACTACGTGTTCGATATAAAGTTGAGCATACTCGTGTCGGACAAATGACTGATCTGGACAAGCTTATTATTACGATTGATACTGATGGTACGATAACTCCTGAAGATTCTTTTGAAGAAGCTGCCGCGATTTTGGTTAACCAATACACTGCATTGGCCGGACAAACGCGGGTTGAAGCCGCTGCGCCTCTAACGGCTGATGCCGAAAACAACGGAAGTGACGAAAATGAAGATTCGGCTGAACTCATGACGTCAATTGAAGATCTGAACCTTTCGGCAAGAACCACCAATGCTTTGATTAACAACGAGATACACACACTGAAGGATTTATTTAGCTTGGGTGATGCTGAACTTCGCGAGCTAAAAGGCTTTGGCAGCAAGGCTTTGGATGAAGTTAAAGAAAAAATGGCCGAATTGGAGCTATAATGAAGTTAAAAGTTCAAAAGTTCATAAAGTATAAAGCTACTCAGTCTTTCTACTATCTACTTTCTACTTTCAACTCGCAAAGCCGGAGGTTTTGTCATGCATAGACACGGATATAAAGGAAGAAAATTTGGACGCGAGCGAGATCAACGCAAAGCGTTGGTTGTGAGCTTGGCAGAGTCGCTCATACAATATGAAACAATCGAAACAACTCTGCCTAAGGCCAAAGAGGTGTTGCCTTACGTTGAAAAACTTATAACCAAGGCCAAAAAAGGCGATCTTCACAACAGAAGAGAAGTTATTCGTAGTCTGCAGACTATAGAAAGCGGACACAAGCTGGTCGACGAAATTGCGCCAAAATTAGGCAATCGTGTTAGCGGTCACTTACGTATTAAAAAAACACGTTTGCGACGAGGCGATAATTCACAACTCGCACGCATCAGTTTTGTAGATGATCTTCACGAAAGCTCGGTAGCAGAACAAGAAGCTGCTTCAGGGGACACGGTTTCTGTAAAAGCACCAACTGAACCTAAAAAAGCCCAACCAAAAACCAAGCTTGCTGCAAAGGAGGCCAAGTAATGAAAACCTATAGTGCAAAACCAGCCGAAGTAAATCGAAAATGGTACGTACTTGACGCGAGTCAAGCAGCATTTGGCCGAGTTGCAACTCAAGCTGCGCAATTACTATCCGGCAAAGGTAAATCTATGTATACAAACCACATAGATTGCGGTGATTACGTTGTTATTATCAATAGTGATAAATTGGTTGCTACCGGTAAAAAATTGGATGACAAAATATACTATCGACATACTAACTACCCTGGTGGCATTAAACAAGCTACCCTTAAAGAAAAGATGGACAAAGATTCCACAAAAGTGTTGTTCCAGGCTGTCCAAGGGATGCTTCCAGACAACAAGTTGCGCGCTGAGCGGTTAAAACGACTTAAAATTTATACTGACGGCAATCATGGTCATGATGCCCAAAAACCTCAACAGTTGAAGGTAAAGGAAGGTAAGTAATCGTATGGCTACAACAGACACGAAACATTATAACTACGCTCTAGGTCGAAGAAAATCAGCAACAGCTCGTATTCGCCTTATGAACGGCAAAGGTAATTTTACAGTTAACGGAAAAGAAATTTCAGATTTCTTAGAGGGTAGTAAGTTCCTGGCTAATGAGCTCCAGAAACCATTCAATGCTCTAGAACTTGATAACAAAAAGTACGATATCAGTGCTGTTGTTACTGGTGGAGGTCAACATGGGCAGGTTGAGGCAATGCGACTTGCTATTGCGAAAGCTTTTGTCGCTATGAATGAAGACTACAGGAGTACATTACGTCGTGCTGACCTACTCGGGCGTGACCCACGTGAAAAAGAACGCAAGAAGTTTGGCCTCAAAGGCGCTCGAAAACAACGTCAGTTTACCAAGCGTTAGTACAAGCCTCGTGTTGAATATATTCGGTAAGGCTATGTTATGTCAGATGTGATCGGTATCCAGGGCGGCAAGGCGTCGTATCACGAGTTAGCAGTTAAACAGATGCATCCTTCTGCGACAATAAAGTACTTTGAAACATTTAAAGATGTATTTACAGCTCTTAAAAATTCATCAATTGATTCGGCTTTGGTTGCTTTAGCCAACAATCGGATGCAGTTTATTTCTGATACTTACGAGCTGCTAACTTCCAATACTGAAGATTTTGTAATTGTCGGCGAGAAATATCTAAAAGTTGAGCATGCATTACTTGCTCTGCAGGGCGGACAATTGTCATCAATTCGCGAAGTTTATTCTCAAGCTCCTGCTTTGCTTCAGTGTAGCAATTTCATAGATAACGAGTTGCCGCACGCTTCAATTATCGAAACACATGACACAGCTGACAGTGCTGAGTTTGTGTCAAAAAGCCGTGATACATCAAAAGCAGCAATCGCTAGTATGCAAGCCGCAAAACTATATGGATTAGATGTAATTGCCAAGAAAATTCAAAACGATAAAGACAATATTACACGTTTTATTCAGTTAAAACGGCGCGGTGATGATGATGTTGATGTATTGAAAACTGCCGATAAAACGAGTATGTTGTTATTCACGCCTCAGACGGCCGGTTCACTAATTAGTGCTTTACTTCCTTTTCAGGAATCTGGGATCAATTTAAGTTACCTACAGTCAAAAGTTATGCCTAATTCGGCATTTGATATGATGTTTTTTGTTGAATTTGAAGCCGGAATGCAAGAAATGAGATCACGTTGTACGCTTGATGAGCTACACTCCCTAGGACACCGCACAAAAATACTGGTAAGTTGATAAGCAGGCACAATATCACCAATGTCCAGTCGCAAGTTATACAGCCTGTAGTATTAATGATAAAATATAAGTGAATGAGTAAACCAGTTATACTAACCGGTCTTCGGGCTAACAATGACCTTCATTTGGGTAATTATCTTGGAGCTTTATTGCCAATGGTAGATATGGCTAACGAGCATGCCGGTAAATACCAAATAAACTTATTTGTGCCAGATTTACACAGTTTTACCACGCCGATAAACCATGACGAACTTTATAAGCAAATACTTAATAACGTCAAAGTGTTCGCTGCTGCCGGTTTGCCGCTCGACAATCCAGATATACATATATATCGCCAAAGCTACATTCCAGCACATTCTGAAATGACGTGGATACTTGATTGTTTCACCGGCTTTGGCGAGATGTCCCGCATGACTCAGTTCAAAGAGAAATCAGAGAAACTTAATGAGGACAGAATCAGTGTAGCATTGTTTAATTACCCTGTTCTTATGGCGGCGGATATTTTGCTACATGACGCTACCTATGTGCCAGTCGGCGATGATCAGACGCAGCATCTGGAGTTTACTCGTGATATAGCCAAGCGCATGAATAACAAGTTCGGCGAGCTGTTTGTTGTGCCCAAACCAGTTAAAGAACAGCATAAAATGTTCGGTAAAGACCAAGGCTTGCGTGTCCGAGACCTCGCCAATCCAACCAAGAAAATGAGTAAATCAGATGAAACCGGCAAGGGCGTTATTTTCTTGAGCGATTCGCCAGATGTTGCCAAGAAAAAGATAATGAGCGCTACGACAGACAGCCTTGGGCAAATTAGTCATGATTACGTAAATCAACCTGGTGTCAGTAACCTGCTCGACATCTTGGAGCTATTTGGTGGTAGCAAAGACAAGTTTATTGGCGATACGCAGTACGGCCCATTGAAGTCAGCTGTTGCGGATAAAGTCATAGTCTTTTTGCAAGAATTCCAGCGCAAGCTCACTAATGTAGATGAAGCCTCCGTGATAAGTAAGCTGGAATCATCTGAAAAGACAATGTACGACGTCGCTGTTTCTAAGCTTTCACGGGTACAACAAGCTATCGGGCTACGTCCAAAAGCATAAGTATGGCACTGAAAGAACTTGTAGTAAACGAGGAGCAAAAGGGACGGAGATTTGATGTCGTGGCGGCTGAAATGCTGCCCATGCTAAGCCGAGCTTTCGTGCATAGACTCATTAACCAAGGCCAGTTCTTGGTAAATGATAATACCCAGAAGCCTGGATATAAGTTACGCACCGGAGACTCTATAAGTACGGATGTAGAGATTGCAGACTTAGATAGTGTTGCCGACATTGACCTACCAGTAATTTATGAAGATAGTAATGTACTGGTTATTGATAAGCCAGTTGGCGTGATAAGCCATAGCCGAGGAAGGTACTGGAATGAACCTTCAGTCGCTTCATTTGTTCGCCAACGTGTATTTACGAATTCAAGACTTTCGCATTTGGATGGCCGACAAGGCGCTGATGAAGCGCAGACTGAGCCGTATATAAAATACGGCGAAGGAGCACTGGAATCAGCAACACAGCCGGATGCCAAAAGCAGCGGCAGCCTTTCTGACTCTGCCGGAAAGCAGGACGCTGCGGTGCAAAGTTTTGAAGGGGAACGGGCGGGAATTGTCCATCGTTTAGATAGGGCTACCTCTGGAGTTATGATATGTGCCAAAAATCAAATGACGCTAAAACACCTGCAACAACAGTTTTCAAACCGGAGTGTAAAGAAGCGGTATTTAGCAATTGTCGATGGGCACATGAATGACAATGAAGCTGTAATCGATATGCCAATTGAAAGAAATCCCATAAAGCCTCAAACATTTAGAACGGGTGCTAATGGAAAACCTGCGCAGACACACTATAGTGTAATAAAGAAGCTTAAAGAACACAGTGTAGTTGCGCTCACGCCTCGTACTGGGCGCACGCATCAATTAAGGGTTCATTTAAGCTATATTAAACATCCCATTGTTGGCGACGTACTGTACTCTGGCGAAACAGCCGAAAGGCTGTACCTCCACGCCATGGAGCTAGTGATTAAACTACCAAACAGCCAGTACGCTACAAAATTTGTTGCGCCCAAGCCAGAAAGCTTCAAATCTTTTGAGAAAAAACATGGATAAAATACTCATTCATTCCACTACAGAACAAGCCCTAAACCTGCTTCTGCAAGGAGACCATCACGCTGTTGGTTTGATTGGACCATACGGCGCCGGTAAAAGTTATCTTGCATATTGGTTGGCTTGTAAATTCCTCGATGTCGCAAAACCCTCAATCAATCAAGTTAAAGAGATATGGCCGGAAAAAAATAGTATAGGTATTGACGCAGTACGCAATATTCAATCAACGCTCAAACTTAAGGCGCCCGGATCTCAAAAAATTCGCCGTGTTATTATCATTCACGATGCTCAAAATTTAACAGTCGAGGCTCAAAATGCTCTTTTGAAAATTCTAGAAGAGCCGCCGGAAGATGTACGCATCATAATGACCTCAGTTAGTCAAAAAGCCTTATTGCCGACAGTAGAATCAAGACTACATCATGTTAACGTACTCCCAATTCAGCTCAGAGAGCTTTATTCTGCCTACAGTACACATGTTGACCAAGCGACTATCAACAAGGCATATGCTATAAGTGGCGGTTATGCCGGATTATGCCTTGGGATTTTAGAAAACGCCGACCATACCTTAATTAGATCTATTGAACAAGCTAAAACACTATTCGGCGAAAAACCATACGATAGATTATTACAAGTTGACCAGCTCAGTCGAGATAAAGAAAAAGTTAGAAGTCTATTGTTCGCAATCAAGCGGGTTCAGATTGCAGTTGCCGAAAAAGCAGCACTACAGCATCAAACTACTACACTTTTGAAAATCCAGGCAAGTCTCAGGGCTGTATTAAATGCCGAAGCAAAAATTGACCACAATCCAAATCTTAAATTATTAGTCACTGATGTATTGCTACAATTGTAGTATACTGGTTGGTATATGTTAGAGCTTTTGTTGCTTGCAGGTTTTGGTGTGATGGTAGTTCACAGTATCAGTGTCCGAGATGATGAATTCTCACTGTTGCCACGTAAAGTTAGCGATAAAATCGGTAAACTGTGGGACATTGCACATCAGGGGATGCGCGAAAACCGGTTTTTGCGTGCCGAAAAAGCTTTGCTTAGTATTTTAAAAATCGATGAGAAGAATGCCGCTGCTTATAATCGTCTGGGCATTTTGTACGCCAAGCAAAAAGAATATAAAGATGCAATTGACTGTTTCGAGATTGCTTCATCGATTGAGCCCAGCGCCTCAAGCCTTCATAACCTCGGCCTAATATATTTTGAAACTGAAAATTACCCAAAAGCTGCAACCGCCTTTGAGCACGCCTTAAAACTAGAGGATAGTCTAGCAGCGCGCCATATTGCCTATGCGAAAGTTCAAGAAAAACTAGGAAATCAGAAAGTCATGTTGGATGAATTACAAAAAGCTGTAGAACTTGAGCCCTCACAAGAAAGCTATCGGCTAATTCGAAAAGCCTACGAAGACATGGGCATGCAAGCTGAGGCAGATCTAATTGCTGAGAAGATGAAACACTCAACAAAACACACGTCTCATAGAAAGAAACGATTATCACGCCCAAAGCGTGTTGTCATTTAACCCCTGTTCTGCTACACTTTCTCGGTACTTTGCCACCTTAGCTCAGCTGGTTAGAGCGGCGGTTTTGTAAACCGTAGGTCCGGGGTTCGAATCCCCGAGGTGGCTCCAAGAACTTTTTGCGAAAGTTCAAGTATAAAGTAAAAAGTTATCAAGTAAAAAAGTAGCTACTACTTTATACTTTTGGGCTTTTACACTTTCAGCTACGCTTGCAGGAGTAGTGAAGCGGTCAAACACGTCTGACTGTAAATCAGATGGCTCAGCCTTCGGGGGTTCGAATCCCTCCTCCTGCACCATGCCGACGTAGCTCAGCGGTAGAGCATCGCCATGGTAAGGCGGGGGTCACGAGTTCAAGTCTCGTCGTCGGCTCCATTTAACTCGCTGTGCTCGCTTATCTTTCGACCCTTAGGCTCAAGATCGAAGAGTGGTGAACCAGTCATTGTTTGTACAGCGGGTCGAATAACCCTGAGCCTGTCGAAGGGCCAGAATAACAAGCAGGAATAGTGAAGCGGTCAAACACATCAGAAATAACTCCCTCTGTTTGCGGGGGTCAAGCCAAGACTTGACCCTTGATTACGTGGCCTTAATCT
The DNA here is from genome assembly GCA_034521515.1 of Candidatus Saccharibacteria bacterium. Lineage (NCBI taxonomy): Bacteria > Candidatus Saccharimonadota > Candidatus Saccharimonadota bacterium. The sequence continues at coordinate 112,840 of JAXHMH010000004.1, forward strand.
GTTAAACTAAACAAAATTGCATTATATAAAGGTAGGAAATCATGGCCAAAAAAGGCGACAAACGAAAAATTATTGGTATGGTGAGTGAAGAAAGCGGCGGTAGGCATTATTACACCAGGAAGAACACAATGAATACTCCCGATAAGATTTCACTGCGTAAATACGACCCAGTGTTGCGTAAGCACGTTATATACACCGAGACAAAGAAAAACCTAGGACGCAACGAAGTAAAATAGGATAGACTAAGCCTAATAACGTAAAACGACCACAATCAAGTGGTCGTTTTTTGTTATTTCGTAGCATACATGGCAGGGGTGACAGGACTTGAACCTGCGACACCTGGTTTTGGAGACCAGTGCTCTACCAGCTGAGCTACACCCCTATATTCAATCTTTTTAGTAATGCTGTTCGTGTACCACGGCTTGATTTTACCGTATGTTCTCTCCTGCGTGCTAATTCTTGGGAAAGAAATGCTTCGTAATAGATTAACTTAAAGGGTCTCCTGCTTTTGGTTGATTCAACTTTACCGTCATTGTGATGTCTAATACGTCGTTGCAGGTCATTAGTTGATCCGTAATAATGTTCATTATCAACTTCTGAAGTTAATACGTAAAAGTACCACATACAGCTACTCTACCAGCTGACCCGCCTGTCTGTCGACTAGACGGGCAGGGCTACACCCCTTTAACCTACAGTTATTCATGTACCGGTTTTAGCACATAACTTGCATTATACTACTGCAAATTTCTATCTTTGTCATCCGTGTCTGCTTTATTTTGACTACCTAATCTGGTATAAATGTAGCAATGAAACAAGAGCTTGCACGCACGGCGTTGATACTACTATATGGGTTTCCTGGATCCGGTAAGACATTTTTTGCTAGACAATTCTGTGATGACTTCAAAGCGGCGCATGTTCAAGATGACCGCATACGTAATGAACTGTTTGAAAACCCAAGGTATGACAAACAAGAGAATCAGGTAGTTAACCACCTAATGACTTACATGGCAGAAGAATTTTTAGAAGCGGGCGTCAGTGTTGTTTTTGACACCAATGCAATGAGAGTAAGCCAGCGCAGAAAACTTCGTGAATTAGCTAGAAAGTCCAAGGCGCGTTGTATGCTTATATGGTCACAGATAGATACCGAAACTGCTTTCACGAGAACCACTAAACGGGATAGGCGAAAATCCGACGATAAATATGCACAAGAAATTGACCGCGCAAAGTTTGACGCTATAAGTCAAAATATGCAAAATCCTGAGCCGACCGAAGACTACGTAGTTATTAGTGGTAAGCATACCTTTAAGACACAACGGCACATGGTTGCTAAGAAAATGTACGATATAGGTCTGATTAGCCCTGACTTACGCGATGCCAATGCTGTTAAACCTGGCATGGTTAATCTGGTTCCGCCGCGTTCAGCCGGCCGCGTTGACTCTAGCCGACGTAATATTAGTATTAGGTAACATAGTAATGGCTACCAGACAGGTACAGGTTTATGGCGTCGGAAACGTACAGTTCAGAAAGAATCGACGATCAAAATCAATAAAATTAAGTATTACACATGACGGCAAGGTAAATGTATCGCTGCCGTCATGGGTTCCTTACAGGTTCGCAGAGCGTTTTGTCGCCCAAAAAAGACAATGGATTATTCAAAATAAAATTGATCCGGTTGTTATGCAACACGGACTGAAAATCGGCAAACTGCACACACTGATATATAAAACATCACATACTGCAGCAAGGGCTACGAGTAGAATAAATAATAATGAAGTTATTATTTTTAGACCTGCTTCAAATTTAGCCGACACGAACCAAATCCATGCTGTTACGCAGCGTGCAATTGACAGAGCCCTACAGATTCAGGCACAAGCATTGCTAGCCAATCGACTTACTGATCTAGCAGAAAGTAATGGTTTTGTATACCAGGCGGCCTCTATTAAAAAACTAAAAAGTCGTTGGGGAAGTTGTAGCCACGACAAGCATATTGTTCTCAACCGATATCTTGTTCAATTACCTTGGGAACTTATCGATTACGTTATACTACATGAGTTAGTCCATACCGAAATTATGCAACACGGACGACCTTTTTGGACTGAGCTTGCGAAATATGTTGACGACCTCCCCAGCAAGCGCAAAAGAATGCGACAACAAAGACCGCACATTTACACAAACATCGACCAATCTGTGGCATAATAGAGCTAGTGTTTAATATTACATAGGTAAAGGTGTATTTTTTTATATGCTCCAAGACAGCAACCTGCCAACCCAAAACCCAAACGATGCTGAACTAGAACGAGAACGACTGGTTAGCTTAATCAACAGTATGGCTGACGGTGTTATTGCTGTCGACGAACAGGCTCAAATATTGGTGACTAACGGAGCAGCGCTCAATATTCTTGATGTGAACAGTTCACTTGTCGGTAAGCCGCTTGCTGAAGTATTAAATATTATTGACAAAGACAATCACGCAGTCGATATACAAAATATAGTACTAAATACCAAAACGCAGCTAACATCCCGTGATTGGCGCATGGTGTATGTCGACGGCGAAAAAATCAATCTTTACGCCAGTATTGCACCGGTTCGTCTTGGTTTTGGTAAAAAAGGTATGCGAGGCCACGTAGTGCTGCTGCGTGATATTACTCGTGAGAAATCTCTAGAAGAAGAACGGGATGAATTTATTGGTGTTGTAAGTCATGAGCTGCGAACACCAATTTCTATTGCCGAGGGAAACATTGGCAACGCCGAGTTTTTGTATGCTAAATCATCAACTAAAGATCCAGTAGTCGTCGAGGCTCTAAAACAAGCTCATACGCAAATAACATTTTTAGCCGGACTAATTAACGATTTATCGACTTTATCACGTGCAGAACGCGGTAAATTGCAGGTAGAAGTAGAATCGGTTAATGCTCACGATCTGGTTGTCGAGCTTTGTCAAGCATACACTAAGGATGCCGAGAAAAAAGGCTTAAATATCACTACAGACATAGATCCTCACCTAGAACTATTAAAAACAAGCAAGTTATACCTGCGTGAAATACTCCAAAATTTTATAACAAACTCCATAAAATACACCGAACAAGGCAGTGTTACAATTGGAGCTCGATCCAAGGAAAAGGGTGTAGAATTTAGTGTTTCTGACACTGGTATCGGCATAAGTAAGACAGACAAAGAAAAGATTTTTGATAAGTTCTTTCGTAGCGAAGATTATCGTACCCGTGCCAATAGCGGAACTGGGCTGGGTTTATATGTAACAATGAAGCTGGCTCGTTTGATTCATGCTGAAATTAACATGGAGAGTGAACTCAACCAGGGTTCTACGTTTACTATTTTTGTACCAGATCTAAGTTAGCCTGTCCGCTTTGGTATCTTGGGAAGATGCGGGATGGCAGTCATGACAGGTATGCATACGTTTCGGTCTTTCCATTTAACCTCACTAAATTCATACCTAAACATAGACAAATGAGCTATATATATTTCGGTAATGACCGCAATAGGAAAGTTTATAAGTGCAACGGCAACACTTGCAGGATTGCTAACCACCATAATCAAATAATGAACGCTGATATAAACTGCACAAGCAAGCAGTGCCAGCCAATGATAAGCACCGAAACCAGTTATCACTCCAGACAACATATACAAGAACGGGAAGACTACACCAATGGCTTGTATAGCTGTAACAATACAAATAAATTCAGGGCGCTGCTTTACTTGAGGGTAGCGCATTCGAACAGCAGTTTGTAGTTGCTGCTCGACAGTTTTAACTGTACGAAGGTTTAATGATTCGTTCGCCCGCATAAATGAATATTTGCCGGTTTTAGCAATCTCACGTGCAAAAAATCCTTCGGGTAAAATTGACTGGCGTACTCCCTGAAACCCTCCGAGCTTTTTGGCGACCCGGCGTCGAACTGCCCAGCAGGTACTTAATACCGGCGGACGGTTTTTGTAGCTTCTCGGTAGAGCTAACTCCCACCAGTAACGGAGTGGCTGGATGAATGATGTCCTGACACCTCCACCTATTCTGAGCGGCATAACACTGATCATATCTCGCCCGTTTTCAATGAATGAATCGACAAGATTTCGTATGGCACTAGAGCCAAACCGAACATCAACGCCACAAAATACTACAATTTCACCAGTAGCCTCATCTAGTAATTTGTCATAGGCCTGATTCTTGGCAAGCCACCCAAAGGCCGGTTCTTCACCGTTAATGAAGCGAACTCCATCGTGCGCAAAATCTTTAATTATAGCCGCTGTTTGATCCTGCGAACAGTCGTCCAGCACAAGTATTTCAAGCTTAGGATAGTTGTTAGCAAGTATTGATTCCAAACAAGCTGATAGATCAGGCGTTTCGTTACGAGCCGGGATTGCTACCGTAACGGTTGGAAGCTGCTTATCTGTTAAATGAGTGCTTGCCTTACGGTGGTTAGTTTCAAATATATTCCAACTTGTTATTGCCAATAACGCAATTCCGGCAATTATCTGCGAACTCAACAAGATAACTAGTAGATCAACAGAAGAAATATGACTCACGATTGTCTCTATAAAAACCAATATCCCAAGTTGTAGTGTAACTAGAGTGTAACTTGTCTGACGTGTTGACTTGTATAACCGTGCCTGTGGGTGACGTTCTTTCGCTATGCGTAGCAGATTAAACATCCGGTATGCGGATATAAAACAAATAGCTAGCCAGAACGCATAGCCGGCACTCACGTATGACATGCCAGTCCATAAGCCAAGGAATGAGATTGCCGGAATCAGCAAAATGCGGCGATACCTCCAGGCTTTAGGAGTTGATGAGATCAGTAACTCAAACGCTGCACTTAGTCCAAAAATTACAAATACCATGTTGCTTATGACTATACAGTAATTACATAAAAATGCGGAGACGAATGTGATCAAAAATTAAGGTGAAACGATTTACTTGACGTTTCCTACAGCACAGGATACTATTGACTTGTGCGAACCTACTGTTTAAGTAGGTTTTTTTAATGGGATGAGCCCAATGGGAGTACATAAAAGTGGTTGATAAAGAAAAAATACCTCGGCGAGTCAAAAAAACCGAGACAATTAGAGAAAAGGCTAACAAGCCGGTTAAAGAAAAGCCTCGTCGAATAATTAAAGCTGCAGATAAAGCAACTCAACCAGTAAAAAAAGCTGGCAGAGCCGGCAGAAAAGAGTTCCATCTGCCAATACCAGACAATAAGCTCGGTAGGTTTTTAAAGCGACGTGTTAGAATTATTCCACCATATTTTATAGAATCTTGGAACGAGCTAAAACAGGTAACCAGACCAACCCGTCGAGAGACTATACGATTAACAATTGCTGTGTTGCTTTTTGCCGTATTTTTTGGAGGCGTAATTTATGTCGTCGACCTTGGATTAGAAAAAATATTTAGAGAGGTATTAATAGGATCATGAGTAAACGATACAACTCACATAAAAACTGGTATGCCATCCATACCTACAGTGGCTACGAAGAGAAAGTAGCCGAATCTATCAGGCAGCGCGCGGAAAGCCTGGATATGAAAGATAAGATTTTCCAGGTATTGGTGCCAAAAGAAAAAATGATTGAAGTTAAAAATGGCAAACGAAAGGTCGTCGAAAAACGTATTTTCCAAGGCTACGTTATGGTTCAAATGAAAATGAGCGAAGACGCCTGGTATATCGTACGGAACACACCATCTGTTACCGGCTTCGTGGGCAGCGGTAGTGACCCTAGCCCAGTTTCTGATGATGAGATGGACAAGATCATGAAACGCATGGGTAGAGATGAGCCTAAGCATAAGATTGACTATAAAGAAGGTGAAGTTGTAAATATTATCGACGGACCCTTCAAAGGCTTCGATGGAACTATCAATGAGATTGATGAGCAAAAAGGAAAACTCAAGGTGCTGGTTAATATGTTTGGCCGCGAAACCCCTGTCGAACTAGACAGCTTACAAGTTAAGCGAGTCTAAAGTATGCTAGAAATTGACGGCGTTCGAGCAACACTGTCTCACGATCCTAGAGTAGAGCTAGCGATTGATTTATCTACGCGCCCAGGCAGAGCAAACAAAGCTAGAATAGAGACGCATCTAGCGAAGCTATTAGACTACGATGAAGTTGTTGGAGAGATACTTTAAAAGACAATGAAACATCTGGCTTAGAAGGCGTTTCTGAAGCCTACGCGTTAACCATCGCACAGATTAGAGATATAATCGCTATTGAGCTTAGGGAAAAGAGAAGCCCGAGACTTGAGCTTGGCTCAAGCCCGGCGCGATGAGAAAAACCGTAGGTTTGTCTCATGGGTAGACAACAGAGGTAGACTGTAGTATAATCCTCAAGTTACGCACTAAGCGGTCAAAGACCGCAGTAGATGGCAATAAGTAAAATGCAGCTGGGTCGCTTCACCTTTTGCTTTTTACATTTTACTAACTACTAATTTACGGAGTTATTTATGGCTGAGAAAAAGGCTGTTAAAGCAAATATCAAAATGAAACTTAAAGGCGGACAAGCCAGTGCTGCGCCTCCGGTCGGGAGTGTTCTTGGGCAATACGGTGTAAACATGATGGATTTTATAAATCCATTTAATGAAGCTACTAAGGATAAGATGGGCCTGGATGTGACAGTCCATATCGCAATATACACTGATAAAACTATTAATTGGCGAGTTGTAGGCACCCCGACAGACGATCTTATTCGTAAGGCTTTGGGCATTTCGAAGGGTTCTGGTAAGCCAAATACCGATAAACTACCCAAGAAATTGTCAGATGCTCAGCTTGCAGAAATTGCCGAAACTAAAGCAGAAGACATGAATACCGATGACATTGATGCTGTTAAACGCATGGTCGCTGGCACCGCCCGCTCTATGGGTGTAGAGGTAGAGGGCTAACTATTATGACTAGGGAAACTATCCATATCGCTGGCCTAGTTGAAATTTTAAATTCTGACAAATCCTGGGATGAGCGCGAAGATCAAGTGAGGTCATTAGTAGAAATGCTGAGTGTACTGGGGATGTACGAGAAGCAACTGGCAGAGTACCAATGTGACTGGTAACGCTGGGCATTCATGATCAGAATCTTGAGATTGTCACGCGGCTGTTCGGTGCCGAATGCTGCATGCTCATGTGTTGCCAGACGGAAGCATTTACCATTGTAGGCATCCGTACAGAATTTAATAATTAATAATTTGTGGGACCCGGCCTTCCACAGGAAAGCCGGGGTTAATACCACGACCCCAACAGTAAACACGAAAGTTACCGTGGGGCAGAAAGGATAAGACATTATGGCAAAAAAAGCAGAATTACTTGAGGAAGCAAAAGCCTTAAAGCTTGATGTTAATCAAAAAAACACCATTGCTGAAATTGAGGCAGCCATACAGAGCCATGAGCAAGGAGCTGTGAGTAATGAGGAAGCTCAAGGCTCTGACGACAAGGTCGTCGTTGCCAAGGCCGGCAAGCGAAGTGCCAAGGCTATAAAAGAGGCAGAAGAACTACAGGCCAAAGAAGAGCGCAAAGCACAAACTGCAACAGACGAAGAAACTACAGCCAAAAAGACCCACAAACCAGCTCGTTCACGACTAGAACGCCGAGCTAAAGGGTACAAAAACGTACAAAAACTTATAGAGGCAGGCAAACAGTATGGCGTGGCTGATGCTGTTGAGTTAGCGAGCAAAACCAGCCCGGTCAAATTCGATGCTACGGTTGAACTTCACGTTAATCTAAATGTAGATCCGAGACAGGCTGATCAAAATATCCGTGATACAGTTGTTTTGCCAGCAGGGACAGGCAAAGAAACAAGAGTGGCGGTGTTTGCCGATACCGCAGGCGTCGCAACAGCAAAAAAAGCGGGGGCAGACATTGCGGGAGAAGATGAATTATTACAACAACTGGATAAAGAACAGTTCGATTTTGATGTGCTCATTGCAACTCCAACAACTATGCCGAAACTAGGTAAATATGCTCGATTGCTTGGGCCAAAAGGACTTATGCCGAACCCAAAAAGCGGCACCGTAACAACCGACATAGCCAAAGCTGTTGAAGAAGCGAAAGCTGGTAGAGTTGAATATCGTGTTGATAGTACCGGAATTATCCATATGGCCGTTGGTAAAGTGAGCTTTGGTAAACATAAGCTTTTTGATAACGCACGTGCAGCCATCAAGAGCATTAGGGGTAACAAGCCAGCTAGCGTAAAGTCGTCATTCATTACATCAGCTCACGTTACAACCAAGTACTGCCCGATTCCATAAAAGTTGACGTCAATGATGTCAACGCGCTTTAGCTTTGCTACAATACAGTCAATGACTAACCGACAGCGACCTTCCAGTATTCGGGTGCAATGCAAGGCGTTTGCGATGCGCGCAGTAAAGCGTATTTCTGATACGCTGAACGAGCACAGCAACAAACAACAATGCAGTGCCCCGAAAAGTGCTGAAGCAAAACGGGCTTTGCTCGTTTTAGATCAGCTCTGGTCTGGAGGTCGGGTGTGATTGTTATAGGAATGACCGGCCCAATCGGCCATGGTAAAAGCACCTTTGCTAGCGCCATTAAAGAGCTCGAGCCAACAACGATTCATTTAGAGTCTAGTCTGATAATCGCCGAAATAGCTAACGCTATGCACGCAACCTTAACCGATATTCCTGATCCTTACGATGTAAACTCTCTAAATCAATGGCTCCGGTCACTTCCTGCAATACTACTTGATGTAATGAATGTTAAATGTGACATGAGTCAGATTCGTCTGGATCCGGCTGATATTGAACAGCATCCCGCCGAATATCAAAAACTCATTTTGCACGTAGAGAACCTGCAACGTGAGCCTCATTTGGCAAAACAAGAGATAACCAAAGACAACAAAGAGGCTTATCGACCAATGTTGCAATGGTTAGGCGGTTATTTAGTAGAAAAAGTTAAACCCACCATTTGGTATGACGAGGTTGTAAGACGTGTTCAAAAAGCACGAGAGTCCGGATGCAAACTTGTTATCGTTGGTGGATTACGATACCCGTCAGATGCAACGGCTCTGCGAAAGATCGGTGGAATTATCATCAAGGTTTATCGCCCCGGTCACTTACAAAACGACATGTTGGATCCAACAGAGCGAGAGCGCGACAATATTAGAGTGGATAGTACTGTGATGAGTAACGGCTCGATTGAAGATGTACCTCGTTGCGCAAAACTGATCATCAAAGACATCAAAGCCGACAACCTGCAAACACTCTACCAAACGGTTGACGCCCGTAAATAACTAGGCACTTGTATCAAAACTTGCTTAGCATATATTGTTACGCGTACAATACAGTCTATTATGAAAGCTAAAGAGGTGACCAAACGGCCAGATTGGGATCAATATTTTTTTGGAATTATGGATTCCGTAGCCACACGAGCAACTTGCGATAGAGGTCGTTCTGGATGTGTAATAACACGAGAAAACCGGATTATCGCTACCGGGTACGTGGGAGCACCTCCAGGGTTACCACATTGTGATGAAGTTGGTCATGAATTCATGGAAAGAGTCAATCCGGATGGCTCAAAAAGTACTCATTGTATACGTACTGCTCACGCTGAAGAGAACACTATTGTTCATGCTGCACGCTTTGGCGTGAAGCTCAAAGGAGCAACCCTGTATTGTAATATGACGCCATGCTATACCTGCGCCAAAATGATTGTTACAGCCGGTATTACTCGCGTAGTAATTCGCAATGATTATCACGCTGGTCAAAAGAGTAAAGAAATGTTTGATAACGTGGGTATTGAATGGCATCTACTTGATAAAAAAGTAGTAACCTACGAGAAAATGTAATGTCCATTGATTTAACAAAACTACAAAAAGAAGTCATGCGCAATAAGCTTGAAAAGGGTTTTAACACAACCGATATTGCGCAAGAATTTTGCCGCGCCTATGAGGAGCTTTCGGAAGCATTCTCTAAATTGAACAAACATGAAGATGGTGTTGGCGAAGAGTTTGCCGACGTTATTATTTTTATTCTTGGAATGAGCGAGATATTAGGATTCGACTTAGAAAAAGAGATTACCGACAAAATCCAAAAAAATAAAAATCGAAAATATAAAAAAATTAAAAGTCCCGATGGCAAAGATGTATTTGTACGCATAAAGACTCCCCAAGACCCGTGATCCGCCGTTAGTTATAAAAATTACTACGTGTTTAATTGGTCGGTTTCGCAAAGAACTATTACAATATAGGTAGTTGATCCGGTGGGCACAGCTATAAAAGGAGGGAACGAGTGCAGCGCGGATTATTTCTCGTAATTGAAGGAACTGACGGATCGGGTAAAGGTACGCAGTTTAAGTTATTGGTAGACCGGCTCGAGCGTGAGGGTTATGACGTCGCTACATTTGATTTCCCCCAGTATGAACAAGATTCCAGCTTTTTTGTACGCGAGTATTTAAATGGCAAGTATGGAACAGCTGAGGACGTCGGTCCGTATACCGGCTCATTGTTTTACGCACTTGATAGGTACCACGCCGCTTATAAGATTAAAGAAGCACTGGCTAAAGGTAAGATTGTGCTAGCTAACCGTTTTACCGGTAGCAACATGGCACACCAAGGAACAAAATTTTCAAATACTGAAGAACGGCGCGGTTATTTTATCTGGCTTGATAATTTAGAGTTCCGTATGCTTGGTATACCACGACCTAATCTATCTTTGGTGCTTCGAGTTCCAGCCGAGACCGCTCAGCAACTGGTTGACACTAAAGATACACGATCTTATACCGATAAAAAACGTGACATTCATGAAGCCGATATCAACCATCTGCGTCGGTCTGTTGAGGTGTACGACGATCTTTGCCAGCTGTTTCCAAAAGATTTTTTACGAATTGATTGTGTGCGCGGTGGCGAACTTATGGATATTGAAACCATCAACAAGCATTTATGGCAAACGATTGAACCGTTACTGCCTGAACAATCAAAGAAAGGAACCGGTAAAATTATGAAGAAGAAAGTTGATAACCCATACATCCGTAAAACAGATGAAGGTTTTATAATTACTGACGAAGGTAAGAAGTTTCTTGAAGAGTCGATAACCAGCACAGATGATAACGTGTATGCCTTTAATGAAAACCTAAGCCCTGTAACTGTTGCCGCAGCAATGGCTCGATTGTCCCGTCGTGGAGACGATATGCGAGTTACGGTGCTGGATGAGTTCGCCCAAGGCGGCTCAAAGGACGAAAAACTACTCCAACGTGTTATTACAGCCTACGGCGACGATCCAAGCTAACAACGGAGTTAGGCTCTCCATGTCGTAGTCGAAGGTGCGTCAAACTTGCTAACTAAAAAGCTGGAGTGGGGACGATTAGCGTCGTATTTAGAACAATCAACAAGGTACATATACTTTGATCAAAAAGACAATAGCGGCAAGTATAAATACTATACGCCAGAACATTTTGACAAAAAAACCGCAAAAAAATATGACAAAACTATGGATCAAATCTTTGATAACTATTCAGAGCTGGTTCATAAACTCACTGATTTCGTCAGAAAACACGACCCAACCCCAGAAGAAGAACGCGATATACCATGGAAAGGTGCCACGCGCGCCCAAGCTTGTGACGCAGCTCGTGCAGTACTGCCGGTTGCTACAAAATCTACCGTTGGTATTTATGCCTCAGGTCAAGCTCTAGAAAGTTTAATCATGCACCTGATGAGCGACGAGCTTAAAGAGGCAAAAAACGTCGGTCAGAAAATCCTAAAACACGGACGTAAAGTCACGCCAACGTTTCTAGAACGTGCTGATAAACCTGAACGCGGTGGCGCGACGATTGCGTACCGTGCCAATACGCATACAGCGGTCGCTGATCTTGCCCAGAAACACTTACCAGAAAATCACGCCGGTGAAACTGAGCCAGTACAACTTACATCCTATTGGCCGCGCAACGAAATGGATCTTATTCCTGATATGTTATTTGAGCACAGTAATTTGCCGCATGATGAAATTAGACAACAGGTTAACCAGTGGCCGATTAAGCGAAAAGAAGAGGTTTTTAACGCTTACATGGGTGAACGTCTAAATCGTCGACATAAGCCAGGCAGGGCAATCGAAAAAGCGCATTACAGCTGGGATCTTGTCTGTGATTATGGCATATTCCGAGATTTGCAACGACACCGCATGGTAGACGACCTCAATTGGCAACAATTAACTCCGCGATATGGCTATGAGATACCAAAGTTGGTAGAAGACGCTGGACTGACTGATCTGTTTGAAGCTTGTTTTGATCTTAGTTTAGAGCTTTATAGCCAACTACAGTCAGCAGGCTACGCGCTAGATGCTCAATATGCCACCTTGCTAGGTCATAAAATGCGCTGGAAGGTTACATATAATGCTCGTGAAGCGTTTCATTTGCATGAACTACGTACCAGCCCTCAGGGACACTCAGGCTACCGTAAGCTCGTTCTAGAGATGCACGAAAAATTAGCTGAAGTTCACCCAATGCTAGCCGAAGCAATGAAATTTGTTAATCAAGGCGAAGACCCGAAGTTGGCTCGACTAGCCGCCGAACGTTACACTCAATTTAAACTAGATCAGATTCAGTAGTCTGATTGCTAGCCTTGTATTCAAAGTTTAGCGGTTCTTCACCATGTGGGGTTTCAACGGTAACAATATCAACACATAGTTTATGACCAAGCTCTGTTACTACATAAGTAGCCTTATCGTCTTCGAGAACCTCTCCAACAATTCTTAACTCTTTACAAAACTTATCGTGGGCAATGTCGTGAACCTCAATACCCAGATTTACTGGAAAATTTGCCCTAAAACTATCCCGGCCTCCGTATAGAAAGTCGTAGTAGTTGTCAAGCACTGCTTGTGCCATCTCAATACCGACATCTAGAGGGCTCCGTTCTGATAAAACCTCCTGCTCGCTTTGACTCATAGTCTCAGCATCAAAAACTGCATCAGTCGTAGCGGAGCCCGGCTTTGTCTATCGTGTTGATGCTCCATTTTCGTCTCCATATTATCCCGTAAAAAAACCGGATCCTCGGTTGGAATCCGGCTCTGTGTTTTCGTTTAATTTCGTGCTACAAGATTCCAACCATTATTTTTTTGCCACAATTGCTAGTAAACCGACTTTCTGCTCTGGATGACTTTGCAATAAAGTTCATTGTTTACCATGAGTATTAAAACAGCACCTTAAGTCGCCTCTTGTCAAGTCATACGTCCTGGTGTATTGTGGAATTTATGATATTAAACATGAAGACACGCCACTCCTCTCTCGGCCTACCAGGGCTGTGCTTCAGTATGGTTGAAGCCTGAGCGATAAAGGTTTCTAGCACAGCCCAAGAATAGTCAGGGCTTCACCGCCTGATTTTTTATATGTATAAGGAGTGTTCAATAATGATTACAAACGAAAATATACAAGGTGGGTACGACCCTAGTGAAATTCCTACACAAGAGGAGATTGACCGCTACAATCAGAACATCCGACGACAGAGAGAAGCCGAAATAATGTCTGTAGTGATATAGGTTCGACAGCAACGGGTGGCTCAATACAAGTAATTCGACAAGTACCTTACAGTGGTGATGAAGAGCCAATCGAGCAATTTATCGGACGCAGCACTCTGGAACTTTCCAGCTTGAGGTTAATTCGTTAATGTGTTTACTGGACTATGATTTTTAGCGAAGTGTCCAAACTGCTGCAAGAAAAAATCAGGTTTACCGCACAGTGAGTTTTCCGAGATTCTCTAGATAATTGCTGAGGAGTAATGCCCGGCATAGCCGGGTCACTCGAAAGTCTACTGCTGGGTTGACCCGGCAGTGAGCTTTCGAGACTCCTCAGATAATTGCTGAGGAGTAATGCCCGGCATAGCCGGGTCACTCGAAAGTTAATGGGCCCGGGTTGACAAACAGAGGGAAACAGAGTATACTTGCGTTACCAAAGACAGCGACGGTTTTGTACGCTTATTGCGCATAAAAACATGATAATGTCGCCGAGGCAGCAGCAAAAATTTAGAATTTTGATTCTAGATTTGAGAATGTTGAATCTTTAAAGTCTTTGGCAATGCCAAAGACTTTTTTATTAGGTAACAGTGTGTTAATGCCGATGGGGCGCGAGAACTTACAAAACCATAAACTAGACACTAGCAACTAGCGTCTAACCACTACTCTAAGGAGTTATATGGCGTTAACAAAAGATAAGAAAAACCAAGTCATTGCCGAAGTCAGCCAGCTACTGGCAGATTCAAAGATGACTGTCATCGCCGCCTATCAAGGCACGCCGGTAAAAGCTATGCAACAGCTTCGACGCGAAGGTCGTGAAAACGGAACTACACTAAAGGTCGTAAAAAATCGCCTTGTTAAAAAAACGATCGAAACGACCGATAATGTGAAAGACACTGATACAAGCGCCTTAAACGGTATGCTGTTATACGCGTTCAATAGCCAAGATGAAGTTGCCCCAGCACAAGTGCTTGCTGACTATGCTGTAAAAAGCAACCTACGCTTCAATTTGTCGGCGCAATTTCAGAGAACGGTAAGTTCTTGCCGCCAGAAGAAGTTCAGGCGCTTTCAGCACTACCAAGTACAGACGAGAACCCCATTGCTCAAGTCCTCGACGCTAACTTCACCACTAGATGACGTTACAAATGGGTTGTCTGGCAACCTTCACGCGCTGCTTGACGGCGTAGAAACAAAAGCTGTCGCCTAGGGCTTACAGTACAAAGTGACAAGTGTATAAAGTAAAAAGCAATAACACTTTATATACTCTCTACTTTCAAACTTTTAACTAACTAAATCGGAGATTTAATATTATGGCAAAAGACCTAAAGAAACTTGCAGAAGAATTAACTGGTTTGACTGTACTAGAAGTCAACGAACTTAAAACAATCTTAAAAGATGAATACGGCATTGAGCCTGCAGCAGCTGCAGCTGTAGTTGCTGGTCCGGCAGCCGGCGGTGAGGCTGCACCAGCAGAAGACGAACAAACTGAGTTTGACGTTGTTCTAAAAGATGCAGGCGCACAAAAAGTTGCCGTTATTAAGGCTGTTAAAGATTTGACGGGTCTCGGACTTGGCGAAGCCAAGGCAGTAGTAGACGGTGCACCAAAACCGGTACTCGAAAAAGCGGCCAAAGAAGACGCTGAGAATGCTAAGAAAGCACTCGAAGAAGCAGGCGCTACTGTAGAACTAGCCTAAGTTTTACAAAACATTTTCATAACCGCTGCACAATCTGTGGCGGTTATGTATTTGTAGACCGACACTAAGCAAGTTTTCCACAGTTAATTGAACTTTTTTGACTTGCATTATTAAACATGCTAGCTTTAAGTGTAAGTGTACCCAAATAACAAACACTTATGAGAGAATTAAAACAATGCCGGATGTACCAGAAAAACAAGTAAAAGGTTACGAACACTTATTCAAGACGCCGAAACAAACCTAGCTGCAGCAAAAGAGCTGTTGATTAGTCTGGTAGGCGATGATGCTTGCTCCCACCGTTCATAGTACCGAAGATAACCTTGGTAAAGTTATAGAAGGTGTTTTTGACGGACAAAACATGGTCGGATCAGACGGAAAGACTTACCCCGTTCCAGCCAATTATGCAAGCAAGTCAAAACTTGTTCAGGGAGATATCCTAAAACTGACTATCGCTGATGACGGGGCGTTTATGTACAAACAAATCGGCCCAATTCCGCGTAAACAACTTGTCGGGACACTTAGCAAGAAAACGGCCATTATTTTGTGACTGTTGGCGATCGTGAAGTACTGAATACCACCGAGCAATACGTAACTGAACCAGGTCGCCAAGGACTACGTATTGCT